>CAZCVS010000003.1:0-33714 GCA_964501845.1 uncultured Iamiaceae bacterium | reverse complement strand
GTAGGGCTCGACGGCGGCATCAGACGAGACGTTGATGACGGTGGCGCCGTCGCCCAGCTGGTCGGCCAGCACGGCCACCAGCGCGATCGGGGCGACGAGGTTGACCTCGAGCGTGCGCAGGTAGGTGGCGGCGTCGAGGTCGACGAGCGTCGGCAGCGGACTCGCCCCGAGGGTCGAGGCGTTGTTGACGACGAGGCGCACGGTGCCGGTGGACCGGGCGGCGTCGGCGAGGTGCGCACGGTGCCCGGCGTCGGCCACGTCACCAGGGATGGCGACGACCTTGGCACCGTCGACGGCGACCGCCTCGATGGCAGCCGTGGCTTCGTCGAGCAGGTCGGCCCGACGGGCGTCGATGACGAGCGACCACCCGCTCGCAGCGAGCGACGTCGCCAGCTCCAGGCCGAGGCCCTGGCTCGCTCCGGTGATGACGGCGACACGTTGCATGGCAGTTCCTCCACAGGTGGTGCCCGCTCAGGTTCTCACGGGTCACCCAAAACAACAAGTACATACTGTGTTTATTTCTGGGACCTGGGAAGTGAGCACGGGAACCGGTCCCAGACATGGGTTCGGCCGGGGCGGGTACGGTCCGGCGATGACCCGTTCCGCTCCATCCCGAGGCAGCAGGTGAGCGACGGGCACGCAGGCCACGACCACGGCGCGGACGGCGACGGCCACGCCCCCGGTGGGCACGGCGGCGGGGGCGGGCACGCCCACAGCCACGCGTCGATCCGGTCGGGGGAGCGGCACAAGGGGAAGCTGCTCACGGCCTTCTGCGTGCTGGCCGCCCTCATGGTCGTCGAGATGGTCGCCGGCTTCGTCACCGGGTCGCTGGCGCTGCTGTCCGACGCCGGCCACATGCTCACCGACGTGCTCGGCCTGGGCATGGCGCTTGCCGCCATCCAGCTGGCGAGCCGGGGCAGCAAGCGATCGCAGAACACGTTCGGGCTGTACCGACTGGAGATCCTCGCCGCGCTCGCCAACTCGGTGCTGCTGTTCGGTGTCGCCTTCTACGTGCTCTACGAGGCGTGGAACCGCATCGGTGAGCACGTCGAGATCGATGCCGGTCCGGTGCTGGTGGTCGCCGTGCTCGGGTTGGCCGCCAACCTCATCGCCTTCGCCCTGCTGCGCGAAGGGGCCAAGGAGAGCCTCAACGTCGAGGGCGCCTACCTCGAGGTGCTGGCCGACACCTTGGGCTCGGTCGGCGTCATCGTCGGCGCCATCGTCATCTCCGTCACCGGCTGGACCTGGGTCGATCCCGTGGTCGGCGTGGCCATCGGCGTGTGGATCCTTCCCCGCACGTGGCGGCTCGGGGGCCAAGCGCTGCGCATCCTCGTGCAGGCCGCGCCACCCCACCTCGACATCGAGGCCATCACCGCCAACCTCGAAGCCATCACCGGCGTCATCGACGTCCACGACCTCCACGCCTGGACTCTCACCTCGGACATGGAGGTGGTCTCCGCCCACCTCATGATCACCACCGACACCGACGCCCACACGGTCCTCGACCAGGCCAGAGCGGTCTTGCGCGACACCTACGGCATCGACCACGCCACCCTCCAGGTCGAACCCGACGACCACCAGGGCTGCGCCGAGATCACCTGGTAGACGCCCCAGCGCCCCGGGCTGGGGCCGGCTGCGGCCGTCTGCGCCAGATGGGTCGCATCTCGGCCCGCACCCTGGATCTGCGGACACACGGGCGCTAGACCGTGCCCCGCTCGGTGCGCGGAGATCGCGGCACCGGGACTTGGCCTCCGTCCGGGCGGCGGCGCTGCGTGCGCCAGACCTGCGGACGGCCCCTCTCCTCGCCGGTCGCCGGCCTCTCGTCCGTCGACCTGTCCTGCCGTGGCGCTGCCCGGTGGGCGAGGAGCACCACCATGTCCGTCACGTCCCTCCTGCGCCGCGGGAACCGGCTTGCACCGATGCGCCCGCTCGCCGCGGTGCTGCTGTTGGCCACGTCGCTCGCCAGCGTCATCTCCCTCGGTCGACCGGCCGCGGCTGCGCCCCACTCGTTCACCGATCCGATCTTCTCGATCGACGCCCGAGGCGACATCGCCACCATCGGCAACGTCACCACGACCTGCGACCCCACCTACGCCAACGCGCACTGGTCCGCCGCCGAGTCCGCCGCCGCGTGCAACGGCTCCCGCAACGGCGCCACCGGCCTGACCCGCTATGACGGCGCGGCGATGCCGCCGATCAACAACCGGCTGTCGATGCGCCACGTCGACATCGACGGCGACCCGGCGACCTTCTCGTCGTCGACGGCCGAGCTCCGCATCCCCAGCGGCGCCACGGTGCTGTGGGCCGGGCTGCACTGGAACGCCGCGACCGACGTGCCCGCCGCCGAGCAGCTCTACGGGTCGACGTACCAGCAGGCGCCACCGAACGCCGCTCAGCGGTTCCGGGTCCGCTTCTCGACCCCGGCGAGCGGCGGGTACACCACGCTCGACGCCGCGCCCGCCGACGGGACGACCCGCGACACCTGGGACGACACCAACCCCGGGGCGTCGGTCAGACTTCTTCTCGGTTCCCTTCTCGATGTCCGGGCGAATGTGGGTGGCGGCCTGAGCGGCGCCCCAGCCAGTCGTGGCTGGCCCGTTCGAGTGCGGCAACCGCCGACCCTCTGGCGTAACAACGTGCTCGATGGACCCAGGCGATTACAACGCGAGAAGAAGGCTGTGCACCCTGGAGGCGAGCCGGGCTGAACCGACTCATCGCCGCCACCCTCTGACCAGGGGAAGCGCGTCACGGCCAGGCGGTGGTCAAGCCGAAAGCCTCACCTTGGTGCAACCTGCTGCCGACCAAGAGGGTCACCACCGGGCGGTACCGGGTCGGGCGCACCACCAAGGCCGACTAGCTTCCTGACTGGTTCCGAGGCGAGGGACGCCAGCGGGACCGGGAGGGGCGTCGTGTGCAAAGGCTGATCTGGTCGGGACTGGTCATGGTTGTCCTATTGGCCGGGTGTAGCGCCGCCAGTGACGATTCGACAGGCACCTCCGCTGACTCCAACACCCACACTCTGACGGGCAAGTACATCGGAAACGCCGATTGGCCAAACTGCTCCGAAGACGCCGAGTACCTCCAAGCGGGTGCAGAACTCCGGGTCGTGGATGAGGAGGGCAATCTGCTCGGGACTGGCACGCTTGGCCCAGAGGAACTCACGAAGGCTTTCGAACGCAGGGACTACTTCGATCGCTGCGCATGGCCGTTCGAGATAGGAGACCTTCCCGAATCAGACGTGTACAGGCTGTCGGTAGAGGGTCGGTTCGAAGAATCCTGGATGCGCCGCGAACAGTTGGAGAACGGTGACTGGACAGTGGCAATCCCACTCGACGCCTTCGCGCCGAGCAGCCCTACCTTCGAGGAACCACAATTCGGATAGCGCAGGTTCCGGCGAATCGCCGAGCACGGCGCTCATGTACGACGACCGAGCCGATCGTTTCGTTCGACGAGTAGACACCCCGACTGACAGGCCCCCCTCGGTATCGACCCGATGGTCAACCCCGCCACGCCGGTCACCGCCCGCGAGAAGCCTTCTGATCCGTAGTTTGAAACAACACCTCCACCGGGCACTACTGAACTCCATACTCCCTGGTCACAGCGCTGCCCGTTCCACCGATCACCACCGATCCTGGCTGTAGTCCACGCTCTTGGCTGTAGATTTGGCTGTACGACCACGAGCGGCCGGGAGGGCGTGATGGCGAAGCGGAAGTTCGAGATCCTGCTCGTGATCGAAGGAACTGAGCGGCAGGCCCACGCCGCGGCAAACGCTGCCTGGTATGCGGCTAACAATCCACACGGACCAACAGACGAGCGCCGCCACCTTGTCGATGAGATCGCCCGCGAGCGGTTGCCGGACGGAACGACGTGCGAGGTTGGCTGGGCGGACTGGAGCGAGGCGACGGACCTCTCGCTGGCCGTGGGGTACCTCGATCCAGATCGACGATCACCCGGCGCTCCGGGCGAGCGAGCACTGGACTGACCGGCCGCAGGCTCGGAATCGAACCGACGACATCTGCCTTGCAAAGGGGATCTGAGGCAGATCGCTGACCTGCGAAAATGGACGTTGCCCAGTCCAGCGTGGCTGCGCCGGTGACCCCTCGTGACCTCTCTGGCCCCCTGTTTACCGCCCGAGTTGGCACGTTCTTGGCACGACTGGGTGACCGCGCCGGCCCTAGAACTCCACCCATGTTGCGGCTGGGGAGGGTAGCGACGAGCGCTTGGCTTGGCTGCGAATCGAGCAACGACAGCAGCACCGCACAATCGTGATGCTGCGCACGTCGGAAGACGCTGGGCAGTGCCATGATGCTCACGGGGAGGGCACCGTGAGGGAACTGGTAATCGGCTTCTGCGGAGGTCTATCGCTCTGGCTCGTGCAGACCCTTTGGGGACATCGCGTCTCGCGGCTTGACCGGGACCGCAGCGAGCGCACCGCTCAGCGGACTGTCGCACTCTCTACCCTCGCCTCGCTACTCAGTGTCGAATCAGTCGCTGCCAGGACCCGGTCATGGAGACGCCTTCACGAATGCGGTCCGACGCCAGAGGACCTGGACAGCCTGCTCGCGGAACCTGATTCCTACGCCGACCTTGTCTTCGTGATTTTCACACTCGGCCACGTTTGCAAGTTGGCTGAGACAGGCACGATCCACCCAGACGAGGTCTCCTCGCTTTTTGGGGCGATCCTCGGAAGTTGGAGCGGACCGTTGCAGCGCACATCGGCGATGGACTGGGCACTTGAACCAGCTACCGGGCTACATAACTCTGCGATGCGCCTGCTCGGCTACTGGACGGCCAATCCCGAGTGATGAATCTTGCATCGACCGGGAACAGCCCCCGCGGGCTTGCTGTACTCGATGCCCTTGGCTGTCAGCATGGCTGTCAGACGATGCCGGTCGGAGTGCCCCGCTGCTGACCCATGTCGGTCGCGGTCAAGGTGACCACCGATCCCGTGTCGTTCGCTACCGACCACCTCGCGCCCGCAGCGAGATCGACGATTTCGCGTCGGGTCTGGTCTATCTCCTCCCGCGTTTCGTACACCCAGTCGGGCATCGGTAGACGGAGCGCACCATCCCACAGTTCCGCCGGCGGGAGCCGGTCGAGGTTCATGAAGGCCGACAGGACAGCGTCGATCGCCTCCGCCCGGAACCGAGGAAGCTCGCTCTCTGCCTCCGCCACGAACTGCTGGAGATGACCAGCCCGAGCCGAGAGGGCAGTCTGAAGCTGCTCGTGGACCAGGCGGTCCCTCGTCTCGCCATCGACACCCTGTTGCACAGCTTCCTTTGTCCAGCCGTATGCGAGATAAGCGCACAGAACAATCAGCACCGAAACGCCAACGCTGGCGATAGCAAGAACGTTCGTGGTGTACGTGTGGATCATCGTCGGTCCGTAGGCCAAGGCCGTCAAGAACACCAATGCTGCAAGGCTCACCACCAGACCGACCAGAGACATCGGCTCCCGTCTGCCACCGGCGGCATATGAGGCAAGTCGGGCCGAGAGCGAGCCAACGGCTCCCGCGAGGCCAATGAGCGGTGCGCTTATGGCGGCTGCCAATCCCGCGGGAAGGCCCGTCAGTTCGCTGAACAACAGAAACTGGGTAGTCCCCAACACGACGAGCGCCAGTTGCGCGAGACGAGTGGCTGGTTGATTCTCACCGAGCACCCACGAGACTCCGCGCAAGGGTGCTCGCCCGGTGCGCTCGGGATTGGCTCTAC
The DNA here is from genome assembly GCA_964501845.1 of uncultured Iamiaceae bacterium. Taxonomy (GTDB): domain Bacteria; phylum Actinomycetota; class Acidimicrobiia; order Acidimicrobiales; family Iamiaceae; genus Aquihabitans. The sequence continues at coordinate 28,003 of CAZCVS010000003.1, read as the reverse complement.
TCCCAGCCCCGGCTTCGTCGCGCCACGCCGAGCGACCGCGAGCGACCGCTAGGTCCAGTCCGATGCGGTCGTTGGCCAACAACTCGCCAAGGGCCGCCAGACGGCCCTCAGCAGCCACGCGAGTCCGCATGATGATCAGCTCGGCAAACTCTCGGACCTCGCTTTGCCCACTCCCGATCTCAACGTTCCAACGATCTGGGTCGGGTGGCGGGAGACGGACGAGAGCATCAGATCGTTCAGCGGGCCGGCGATCAGATGCGATCGCCGTGCAGCGTTCATGGAGAAAGCCGTACTGATCCTGACTGGAGCTTGGGGCAGATGAGATCATCTCGAAGGAAAAGCCACCATGCTCAGGCCACCGTCGGACGAGCAAGACCACCATTCCATCCTCGCCCCTTTCGAGAACGCGCTGGCCGACGGTGGATTCGTGAGGGTCTGCCAAGCCGAAGAACTCCACGCCCAATTCCTCATTGAGCTGATCGACTGTGCTCGCATCCAGAGGACGCCGGACATCAACCTCCCAGATCGTTCGGGGATCAGGCATCGGAAGCGTCCATCGGCCCCATCACCCAGTCCGACGCCCTGAAGTGGGCTGAGAGCCGGCCCAGATCGTCCTCACGGTTCGGCGGGCCGTTCCCTGGGAACGCAGCGACCGACACGTTGCGTCGCAGGATGTGACGCTGCTCAACTGCCCACAACCTGACATGGGGACAGACTGTGTCCAGGATGTCCTTCCGGATGAAGTCATACGTCTCGGAGATCACTCGGGCTTCCGAGGCGTCGAGGCCCAGCTCAATAATCCTCGCTCGCGCTCGATCCATAATTTCGTCTGACGAGACCTGCACGTCGTAGTCGCTGGGATCGGGAGAAGCTCGGCAAACATGGAGTACGTCGAACGGGCGGCGCTTTGGCCGCGGTTCTGCCGGCCACTGGCCGAGCAATGAGCCTTGGACCCGCGCGAACTCCGGAGCGCGAGGGACCCTTGAATGTTCGGATCGGAACAGCTCCAGAAGTTCTCCAGGAGACCAAACCATGAACTTGTGGTAGCCCGAGAAGAAGTGCGCAGCGCTTCCCATCAGGCGTACATCGCACGTACCGACGCCATCCGCCGCTAGCGCCTTACCCAACGTGCTGCAAAAGTCATCGAACTCGTCCGGCGACATGCCCAGTGGCGAGCTGCGCTCCAAGAACCACACGCGCGACTCTTCCGGAATTCCGAGAAACGCGAGGTCCTCCTCGGTGATCTGATACCCGTAACCGTCAGAGATCACGCTGCGGCTCCCACAATCCCTGAACCTACCTGAGCCAGCTCTAGTGGGTGCCCGCGATCAAGGTAAACATGCTGCGCACGGCCTTCCACAAGGCCTGGAAGCTGCGTTCCAGAGCGGCTCCGAGCCAGTCCAGCGGCGTTGTCCCGACATCGACCAGTTTCTCAGTGCGAACGGCCTGGCCGAGTTCGCACGCCAACCGGAGCCTGCCCAGCACGGTTGATGTCAGACCCCCTGGGGACGATGTAGCCATGCGAATCCGAGGCCGTCGGTACGGCGAACCACGCAGGCGGGTCAAGGCCCTTGACCGTCTTGGCCTGTACGAGAGACTGCTGGAGGGTCCGCTCACCTTTGAGAAGGTTCATGGCCCTGACCTTCCACGAGTCGAGCTGCGGGATCTCGATCAGCGCGTGTTCCCCGACGGCTTCCAGGGCGGCTACGGGATGCCGCTCTCACCGCGCGGACGGGCGATGGTGGCGCGGACCGCTCGAAGCATGGCTGCCTACGCCCTCTGGCTGCCCGCCCTGGGCGACCCCGACGACTGCTGGTACCTCGACACCGTGGCAGTCGCACCCGAGCGCAGAGGCGAAGGAATCGGAACCCAGCTCATCCACCAAGGCACGCAATGGCTCCTCGCCGACGAGGCGCGCTCCGTCCGCGCAACTCCGCTCATCGGGGCCGACCGCGAACGCCGACGGCTGTGGCTCAGTCGCCTCGGCTTCGAGGAGACCGAGGTGGGGATGATCGCCGACATCACCACCGTGCTGGAGGCAAGTCGATGAAGTACAAGGTCGAGGTTCGACGTGTTCAGATGATGGATCGTTGGGTGAGGGCAACCGACGAGGACGCCGCCCTGGCGAAGGTGCGCGACGAGGTGTCGACCCCGTGGGGCGGGTTCGCGTCGTGGAGCACGGTCAACACCACTGCGGAGGTTGTCGAGGCCCAAGGTGACGGTCTCGGCCCAGTCGACGCCGTGACCGGTCTTCCGCTATTGATGTCGGTGGCGAACGCTGCGAAACATCTTGGAATCGGCCGAGCATCGCTCGACGAGTTGGTGAGCGCCGGCGAGATCGAGCACGTCCGAGTCGGCAACCGGATCTACATCAGCCAAGAGCACATGAACGACTTCATCCGGACCCACTCGCGGGTAGGTCAGAATCCGAGCGATGCCTGACGCCGACCCCAGGACGGGTGCTCCGCCGTCGGCCGTCGACGCCGCTCGGTACGTCCTCGCCGTCCGAGAGCGCCGTGGTCGAGCCACCGGGACAGGAGTGCTCGAAGCACGCGTCCAACTCGCACACGCGCTCGAATGCGCCGGCATGCATCGCGAGGCGACCGAGGTTCTGACCGCCACGGTGACCGATGCGAGCAGCGTGTACGGACCGGGACACGAGCGGACTCTCAGCATTCGACTGCTGCTCGGGCATGCCCACGTCGCCGCCGAGGACCCCATCACGGCACTCTGCGTTTACCTCACGCTATTGGACGACGCCGTTGAACTGGGCGTTGACCATGCATCCCCGCTCGTGCGAGCAATAGGGCAGTCGGCGCGAAAGTGCGCCGTCTTGGTGGATGCCCTCTGACGGTCCGCGTGCTCACTGATCGCGACCATCCACCAAGCGCGCGAGGGCGCGCGCGATGATTGGGGGATGAGCAGCTCACCACGATTGCTTTCGCTTCCAGAGGCGGCGGATCTTCTCGGGGTCCATCGGGCCACTGTCAACGAGATGGTTCTGACCGGGCGGCTTCCAGCCGAAAGAGTCGGGCCTCACTGGGTCATCGATGAGAACGAGTTCAATCGCTTTCGGTCGACCTACGAGCGACCGAAGCACTACACCCGCCCGAAAGGTGCCAGTCAGGCGAGCGACCATTGGGTGGCCCACCTTCTCCAACTCCTGGCCGAGTGGGATAGCGCCACCGTCGCCGAGCTGTCTGAGGTCGTGGATCTGGTGCCTGGCAACATCCGAAAGTATCTTTGCATTGCGGAGGCACGGGGTTTGGCTGTCCGCAATGAGTACGGCGATTGGATGCTCACCTCGGGCGGGCGGGGCCAGGTAGGGTCCCCCCCCGCTACGCGACCTGAGCGAGAATCGCCTTCACGGGTCAAAGCTGGCTAGTCAGACTTGGGGGGAAAATGCCGGAGACATCGGGATTTGTGCCGACGCTCGTGTGGGCACTCGTGGGCGGGCTTGTCGGCGAGAGTCTTCGTATCGCACGACTGATGCGACAGGGCCACCGCCCCGCCGGACGAGAGATCGGCGGCTCAGCTATCTACGCCGTGTGCGGAGGCTTCGCCGTTGTTCTCCTGGGGTGGAATGCGACCAACGCCATCTTCGTAGTGATGGCAACCGGAGCGGGCTTTCCCTTGATCTTCGAGAAAGCGGTCGATCTGATCACTCGAAAGGGCTGGACTCCGCCGGACGATGATGACCTGCTCGCCGGCCAAGGTGCGCTACCCCGGCTGAGCCTCGTCGACTACATGTCCGGACGATTCTGACAAGATGCTCGGCGCTCCCGATGTGTATGGACCCGGCAGCGAAGTGTCGATTCGGTAGTTGAAGTCGTAGTCAGCCGTGGTGAACTCCGCGCATCCACCAACGTTCACCGCCAGCAGGGGCGGATCTGCTCCGGCCCCGTTGAGGTGATGGGCCGTCGCGTCCAGAACGACTTCACCCACGACGCACGCCTCGATACGGCCAGCGCGGAGCTGATGGTCGAGGAACTCGACGACCCACACGTATCGAGGCCACGGCGCAAGTCCGTATGCGTTAGCTAACGGGGCGGGGAGTCGAGAGGCCTGAGCCTTGAACTGATCAGCCAGCACGGCGTAGGTCCTGCGACAGAGATGGCGGCCGTCAAGCAGCTTCAGTGCGTCGATCAGTGCGGCCTCGTCTGGCTCAACGCCCCACCCTTCGTCCGGCCGGTCACCCAGCGCTCGGAGCAGCTTTCTCGTCGCCCGATCGGTCTCGGTCAGCAGCTTGCGAAGATCCTTGGGCGTCCGCGGACGACGGTCTGTCCGCTCTGCCTCTGCTTGGACGAGGCTCCACGCCTCATCGCTCATCTCACCTTGGCCGATACCCGCAACGAAGTTCGTCCGCAGCCGAAGGTGGAAACGGTCGAACACCTCCTCGGCCACGGCCTCAGCTAGCGAAGCTGGCACGTACACCTTCTGAGGGAGCGGCAGCACAGCGTAAGACCATGGTCCGCGATCCGCGTCTACTTCAGGGTCGGAGACCGGGAGGTACGGCCCAAGCTCATCGTCGTGAACGAAGTAGGTAACTCTCCCCGCCTTCGAGCGTGTGTACCCCGCGACCATCCACACATGGCCTGGCTGGTCGCGGTGGCGCTTCCGGTTGTAGACGACCGGTGGCATCTGGCTGTTCACGTAGGGACAGAGGACCTGCGCGTAAGGGTCACGCGGGTCGCGGAACTTCTTGTCTTCGAGTACGAAATCCGACCGCGGGGCCGAGACGCTGAGGGAGTGAAAGCCAGACAGCATCTGGTCTGGACTCAGACCTTCCGATGGCAACTCGCGTCCCGACACCCGCCCACCGAGGGTGGCCGACCGGATCTCGCCCGGCAGCCGACGCGGCAGACCATGGCGCTTGTGCATGTGGTAGAGGACCATCCACATCACAGCGTGGGCGCATCGGGTGAGTTGCCCGTCCTGGCTCATGAACGGCACCGCATCTACCGTCAGGCTCTGGCCGAAGAGGTGGACCACGTCGCGTGCAGCGCAGACCCGCTCGATCTCCGCTGGCGCTTGAATCATCGTCCGGCCAACGGGATAGCCGGGCAGCGGCCGCATGACCGAGTAACCGAGGTAGTCGGCTTGTGAAATCTGTCCTACAAGCGGCTCTGCCAGGGTCAGGTCGCTCTTGAAGAAGTGCAGCCGGTGGCAAACCGACGGGTACCGACGGAAGGTCCCTGAGTAGAAGCCGGCGTGCTCGTTCCGGAAATCCAGGTCGATGTAGCGGGGTTCGATAACGACGCTTCGTGTGCCTAGGTCTCGGCAAAGGTCAACAACACGACCAAACGCCAACGCCGAGTAGGTCGGGTCGTAGCGGGCGAAGAGGCTGGCCCAGCCCTCGGACCCGACCGGAACGAGGTCGGCTGCGCGGTCATCGGGCGTCCAACGAAACAGGCGCGTAGGCGAGCCAGTCGCAAGAGATTCGGGCGCGTCCGTGGTAGTACCGCCGAGGTCAGACATGAGTTTGTGGCTGCGACCTTGCTCAGGCGCTGGCTAGAACCGGGCGTTGGCGGACTCGGCGTCGATGCGTGCGCCCATCGCCTCGTGCTTGCGCAGCACGGCCGAATAACGCTGTGCCTGCGCTTCGGAGCGCGGGGCCAACATCGCCTCGATCCCGCCGGGGACGCGCCGTCCGGGCATCATGACCGGCCCGCCGGTGGTCGTGGTCGGAGCGACTGCCTCGTTGTGAGCCGCGGCTGCACGCTTCCGGCCTCCAGCCAGCAGTTCGTCACGCCGAACCTTTTGCCCGCTCAGCCGCCGCCAGAATCGCTTTGCCATCAGTCTGAACCGTCCTCGCCAGCGGCCATCCACTAGCTCATCCTCAACTGTCCCGAAAGGTCGGGACACGCACGCGCGAGTGCACGCGCGAGCCTGCGCGCGGACGCTCGCAGGGCTGCAACCGTACAGGGGCGGTTCGGCAAACCGCCATTCGATACTCGGCCCGCCGACGCCGACTCGACCCTCGCCCACCAACACCCCATTGCGCCCCATCCAAGCCTGGCAATCCCGCGGACCCGCCTCGTCCCCTGCGGACGACACCCTTGCACACTGAGGGAGAAGGTGAAGGTACCGCAGTAAATAGATCATTTTCTGCGGTATAATGGCCCTCGTGAAGGTTGATGCCCAGGTCGCCATCGAATCTGAGGTGCGCCGAGTCCACGCGTTTTCTGCGACACGTTCGAGGAGGGGCTGAGTGGCACGGTCTGGCGGCAAGGTCGTAGCGCTGCGCCCCGACAAGGCGACGATCGAGATGGCGACTCGCCAGTTCCTCTCCGAGCGTGACCTCGCTCCCTCGACCCAGCGCGTCTACGGCATCACCCTCGATGCGCTCGCCACCGACCTCGGCGCCTCGACGGCTCTGGATGGAGTGACCACCGACGACCTCCAGGCGCACCTCCAGCGTCGCTACTCGACGGTCACGCCCTCGACCTTCAACCGACAAGTCGCCACGCTCGGCTCCTTCTTCGGCTGGGCACTCCGACGCCGACTGCTCCCCTCGGACCCCACCGAGGGCCTGGAGCGCCGCACCGAACGACGCACCGCCCGCCAGGCCAACACGCAGCGCGCCATCGGCTACCCCGACCTCGATGCCCTCTGGAGCCGCAAGGACATCAACCTGCGCGAGAAGCTGCTCTGGCGAATGCTCTACGAGACCGCTGGCCGCGCCTCCGAGGTCTTGAGCCTTAACGTCGAGGACCTGGACCAGGCCGAGCGATCAGCCACCGTCGTCGGAAAGGGCGGCGGCGTCGAGCATCTGCATTGGGCGACAGGCACCGCCCGGCTTCTCCCCCGCTACCTCGGGGATCGCACCACTGGGCCGGTGTTCCTCGCGGACCGGCCCCCACGGATCGCCATGGCGAAGGCCGACCTCGACCCCACGAGCGGCCACGCCCGCCTCTCGTATCGGCGTGCTGCTGAGTTGTTCACGGACGCGTCGGGCGGTTGGACCCTCCACCAGCTTCGTCACTCCGCCCTCACTCATCTCGCCGAGGACGGCGTTGACGTTGCCCTGCTCCGAGCGAAATCCCGGCACGCATCGCTTCGGTCGCTGGAGCGGTACGTCCGACCGTCAGAGGCGTCAGTTGCGAGGCTCACCGCTCAGCACGACCGAGCACGACGCTGACCGGGAGAGCCTCGGATGTCTACGCCAGGTCAATGCCCTCGATTGTCGTCTGAACCTCCTCGGCGCTGAGGCTCCCCGCTTCCAACAGCCGGTCAGCAAGCGCCTCGACCTCAGGCCATCGAGCGCGCAGTACGTCGATCGCGAGACGCTGCCATCCTTCAAGCGTCGCAACCAGGTCGCCCTCCTGTGCCGTGACACGGAATCCAAGTTCCAGGAGACCTGCCCAGTCTGATCCGGGGGCGACGCCACCTGAACCGTCAAGAGGACGGCCGAAACCGCCATCATCGGGGAACCCTGCGATCTCCTGCGCGGCCAGGCCAGCCCAAGACGCCGCGCCGAACGTGGCAGCCAGAGCGTCCACATCGTCGTACGCGAATCGTTCAAGGTCCTCCTCGTCGATGTGCCACCGGGCGATGCCCCTTCGGTCATCGGTGGCGAGGATGTCAACCGCCACGAGCCGCATCCCTAGGCGGTGTCCGACAACCGCGTGACCGGCTTCGTGAATCGCTGTCGCCCTCAAGTCCTCCTGGCTCACCTGCTATTCCCGCGCTTCACTCGGCCAATGAAATGCTCGTTTGGACGGCGGACGTCATGCGCTCCTGCCCGGACGTTGGATGCAGCGACGCGGAGATGCGCAGCGGCCATGCGCTCGTCATCTCGGGTTCGGACCTCGATACAGACCGGCATGGTCGGCCAAGTCAGGTGCGTGGCGTCCTTGAACTCGGTCCCCTCGATGTCCTCTGGCAGGGCCAGGGCTATCTCCAGGCAATCGCTGCGAGGGTAGAGAGCAGACACCATCGCTCCGTCGATCGAGAAGCCGACGTAGATCGTTTTCACGTACACGTCGCAGCCCAAGTCGTTCACGAGCACGTCGTAGCTGCGCCGGTACGCAGCCTTGAGCGCGGCGCTCAGTCCCTGCCCAAGGGCTTGTGCTTCGGGGATCACCGGCAAACTCTGCCACGACCGGCGAGGAACCCGTCAGCCGACGGTCTGGTTCCGGCCTACTGTCACAGGACCGGGCTACCGGGTGCTGGGGCGGCGAACTCGTGACCGTTGCTCCTGGCGTTGATTCGTGGGAGGAGCAGGGGGCGATGGCTCAGGTGCGGTCGGAGTCGATCAAGACGCACGCGGCGTTCGTGTGGTCGGTAGCGGATCTGCTGCGGGGTGACTTCAAGCAGTCCGAGTACGGAAAGGTCGTGCTGCCGCTCACGGTGCTGCGCCGCCTCGACTGCGTACTGGAACCGACCAAGGCCAAGGTTCTGGAGACCGCCGCCAAGCTCAAGGGCAAGGTCGCCAACGTCGATCCGGTCCTGTGCCAAGCATCGGGCGAGCAGTTCTTCAACACGTCGAAGCTCGACATGCGCAGGCTCCTCGACGACTCCCCGAACATCGCCGACAATCTGCGCGCCTACATCGCCGGGTTCTCGCCGTCGGCTCGGGAGATCATCGAGCACTTCGAGTTCGGCCCCCAGATCGACAAGCTCGACAAAGCGAACCTGCTCTACCAGGTCGTAGCCCGGTTCGTGGACATCGACCTGCACCCCGACGTGGTGTCGAACCTGGAGATGGGCTACCTCTACGAGGACCTGATCCGGCGCTTCTCGGAACTCTCCAACGAGACCGCTGGCGAGCACTTCACCCCACGCGAGGTGATCCGGCTCATGGTGAACCTGCTGTTCACCGAGGACGGCGACGTGCTCTCCAAGCCCGGCGTAAAGCGCACACTGTTCGACCCGGCGTGTGGGACTGGGGGCATGTTGTCGGTCGCCGAGGACCACCTCCGGGAACTGAACCCGAAGGCCCGCCTGGAGGTCTACGGGCAGGAACTCAACGGCGAGACCTACGCCATCTGCCGCTCCGACATGATGCTCAAGGGCCAAGATGCCTCCCACATCCAGATGGGCAACTCGTTCTCCGAGGACCGCTTCGCCGGTCAGACCTTCGACTACCTCCTCGCCAACCCGCCCTTCGGCGTCGAGTGGAAGAAGGTCGAGAAGGAGGTCAAGGACGAGCACAAGTCAAAGGGCTTCGCTGGGCGGTTCGGAGCCGGGCTACCGCGCATCAACGACGGCAGCTTCTTGTTCCTCCAGCACATGATCTCCAAGATGAAGCCCGCCGACCAGGGTGGGTCACGTCTGGCGATCGTGTTCAACGGCTCCCCGCTGTTCACCGGCGCAGCAGGCTCCGGTGAGTCCGAGATCCGCCGCTGGATCATCGAGAACGACTGGCTCGACGCCATCGTCGCCCTCCCCGACCAGTTGTTCTACAACACCGGCATCTCGACCTACTTCTGGATCGTCACCAACCGCAAGGCCCCCGAACGCCGCGGCACCGTGCAGTTGATCGACGCCCGCGACCTGTTCACCAAGATGCCCAAGAGCCTTGGAGACAAGCGCAAGCAGATCGCCGACGATCAAATCGCCGAGATCACCCGCCTCTACGCCGACCACACCGAAGGCGACCGGGTGAAGGTCTTCCCGAACACCGCCTTTGGCTTCCAGCGCATCACCGTCGAACGCCCCCTGCGAGTCCGGTGTGCGGTGACGCGAGAAACGATCGCAGCAGCACTCGCGACTCCTGCCGTAAGCGCGTTGGACCCTGATGCCCAAGCGACACTCGAAACCTTGCTCGCAGGGTGGCTGGACTTCCCTGGACTTGAACCCGACGGGGTACTCAACCACATCGTCGCTGACTACCCATCGCTCTGGGGCGGGCAACGCCTTACCCCGGCCAAAGTGAAGAAGATCGCCACCGATGTGGTGCGCGCCCTCACGGTGCCCGACCCCGACGGGTCAGCCGTTCTGGACAAGAGCGGCAAGGCCCACCCTGACGCCGACCTACGCGACAACGAGAACGTCCCCCTGCCGGAGATGCCCGTCACCTACGAGGCCGACGTGACTGACCGACTCAAGACCGTCGAATACCGCACCGCCATCTCGGACTATTTCGACGCGGAGGTCACGTCTTGGATCCCCGACGCCTGGGTCGATCACACCAAGACCAAGCTCGGCTACGAGATCCCACTCACGCGCCATTTCTACAAGTACGTCCCACCCCGCCCCCTTACCGAGATCGACGCCGAGATCAAGAAGCTCGAAGCCGAGATCCAAGCCCTCCTTGCCGAGGTGACGGAGTGATGAGGTTGAAGCGTGCCGCATCGCTGGTTACGACAGCGCCAGACCGCGGGGAGTTGCCATACGTAGCTTTGGAGCACGTCGGCTCTGGGACCGGGAAGCTGGTTGCAGATCTCCCGCTGCCGGGAGCACGACCAGCCAGCGGTGTTGCTACTTGCCAGCCTGGAGACGTACTCGTCGGCAAGCTCCGGCCGTACCTCAACAAGACCTTCCGAGTTCAGGAGGAGATTTATGCTTCGACCGAACTCATGTGCCTGAGGCCCGGCCCTCACACCGATACACGATGGCTCAGCTACCTGGTGTCATCTGCACCGATCGTGGAGTGGGCGGTCGCAACGTCTGATGGCTCGAAGATGCCACGGACAAGCTGGGAGAAGCTGGGCAACGTCCAGGTCTCCCAGCCACACCTGGCCCAGCAACAGACAATCGCCGACTACCTCGACACCACGACGGCCCGTATAGATGCCGTCATCGTCCGCAAAGAGAGTCTGATCATCGCATTATCGGACCGCCTACGGGTCATGGCTCGGGCGATCACCACCGATTCCGTGCGGACTGCACCCGTTCGGCGTGCCGTGAAGTTGGTCAAGACGGGGACGACGCCGCCAGCCAGTGAGTTCGACGCGCTACAGGGCGAAGATGTCGGCTGGTACTCGCCGTCGGATGTTGGGGAGTGGCTTGCGATGCGGGAGCCATCCCGGCGGCTGAGCGGTCGCTCAGTGTCGGAGGGGTGGGTCCCAACGTTTCCAGCGGACTCGACACTGATTATTGGAATCGGGGCGACCGCGGGGAGGGTCGGACATTTAGAGACCGTCGGGTCTGGGAATCAGCAGATGACCTGCCTTGTGGCTGATCGAGAGGCCCTTCCACGGTTTCTCTCCTGGCAACTCTTCGCGAGGAGCGACGAGATTCGGGAGACCGCCCCGTACACCACTCTGCCAATCATCAACAACGACTTCCTCCGCTCCTTGATGGTTCATCTGCCAGACCTGGAACAGCAGGCGCAGGTCGTTCTTGAACTCGATGAGCTTGCTCGAAGAACCCAGTCCGCAATCACCGCGATCGGGAAGCAACTCGAACGCCTTACCGAACACCGCCAGGCGTTGATCACAGCGGCAGTGACGGGCGCGTTGGCGATCCCGACCGAGGCGGCGGCATGACCGTGGATGGCGTGCCCGGACCTTGGCCGGAGGCGTTCCCAGTCCTGGGGGATAACCAAGTAGCGGAGGGCCTGGCCGTATGGAGCTTGTCGGGCGAGATCGAGGGGCGCACGACGGGCAACCGTCGGCCTTGCATCAGCCATGGCTGCCCAGGCTGGTTCATAGGGGTGCGCTGGGAGACGGGGCAGTTGTTGTTCATCTGCTCGGAAGGCTGGGAGTACTCCCCCGAGACCAAGGAAGTGCGGGTCACCGGCGGGGGTGAGATCTCAGGTCGGTGCGTGTCTCCCGCACCGCTAGGGGTTTCGCCACTACCGAGGGACGAGTGGATCGAGCGGGAACGGATGACGACCTGGGCGGGCTGGCGGACCAACGAGGGGGAAACGGCATGAAGCCGGATGAGGCTGCGTTCGAGACGTTCATCTGCGACTGGCTGACCGGCCAGGGTGGCTACGACGCTTGTAAGGTCGGCAACAAGCAGGGTCAGCCGACGGACTTCGACCCGGTACGGGGCTTGGACACGGCGGAGTTGTTTGCGTTCATCGGTGCGACGCAGCCGAAGGAGTGGGAGAAGCTGCTCGGGCTGCTCGGCGGTGATCCGGATGTGGCGCAGGCGAAGTTCGCTGATCGGGTGGCGGATCAGATCGACAAGCGGGGCACGGTCGATGTGCTGCGCAAGGGCGTCACCGACCATGGCGTGACGATCCGGTTGTCGTTCCCGAAGCCAGCGTTCGGGTTCACGCCGGAGCTAATAGCGAAGTACAAGGCGAACCGGGTGACGGTGACCCGCCAGTTGCCGTACCAGGCGGGCGCGGGCCTGACGCTGGACCTCGGGTTGTTCATCAACGGCATCCCTGTGGCGACCGCCGAGTTGAAGAACCCGCTGACCGGACAGACGATCGACCACGCGATCTCGCAGTACCGGACTGACCGGGACCCAGCGAACCGCACGCTGTCGAAGCGGGCAGTCGTCCACTTCGCGCTCGACACCGAGGCGGTGGCGATGACCACCCGCCTGGAGGGGAAGTCCACCCGGTTCTTGCCGTTCAACGTCGGTGAGGGCCGTGGCGCTGGGAACCCGGCGAACCCGAACGGGCATCGCACCGCGTACTTGTGGGAGCGGGTGTGGGAGCGCGAGGCGTGGCTGGATTTGTTCGCCCGCTTCGTGCATGTCGAGAAGGACTCGCGTGGCTCGAAGGCCCCGTCGAGGGTGATCTTCCCCCGGTTCCACCAGTGGGATGCCGTGTTGAAGATGGAGGCCGCAGCGAGGACGGAGGGCCCGGGCAAGAAGTACCTGGTGCAGCACTCGGCGGGGTCCGGGAAGTCGAACACGATCGCTTGGTTGGCGCACCGTCTGTCGAACCTGCACGACGAGTCGGACACGAAGGTGTTCGACAAGGTGGTGGTGATCACTGACCGGGTGGTGCTGGATCGGCAGTTGCAGGACACGATCTACCAGTTCGAGCACGCCCACGGTGTGGTGGAGCGGATCGAGTCGAACTCGCAGCAGCTTGCCGACGCGCTGGCGGGCGAGCAGGCCCGGATCATCATCACCACGCTCCAGAAGTTCTCCTTCGTGCTCGACAAGGTGAAGGACCTCCCGTCGCGTAACTACGCAGTGATCGTGGATGAGGCGCACTCGTCGCAGACCGGCGAGGCGGCGAAGGAGATGAAGAAGGTCCTCGGCGTCAAGGGCGACGATGACGAGGACTTCGACCCAGGGTCGATCGAGGAGGCTCTGGCCGAGGCGGTCGCTGCCCGAGGCACCCAGACGAACCTGTCGTACTTTGCGTTCACGGCGACGCCGAAGGGCAAGACGCTCGAACTGTTCGGACGGCTCAACTCCACGTCCGGCAAGCATGAGCCGTTCCACCTGTATTCGATGCGCCAGGCCATCGAGGAGGGCTTCATCGAGGACGTGCTGTCGAGCTACACGACCTACGAGACCTTCTTCCACCTGGAGAAGGCCATCGCGGATGATCCCCGCTATGAGACCGCCGCGGCCCGAGCCGCGATCGCGAAGTTCGTCACGCTCCACGAGGCGAACCTCGATCAGAAGGCGTCGATCGTGGTGGAGCACTTCCGCACCCACATCGCCTCCAAGGTCGGCGGCAAAGCGAAGGCCATGGTGGTGTGCTCGTCCCGCCCTCACGCCCTCAAGTTCTGCCAAGCCCTGCGCCGCTACGTCACCGACCACGGCTACGACCTCGGCGTACTCGTGGCGTTCTCCGGGACCGTCGATGACGCCGGTGCCCCGAACACCGAGGCTTCGATGAACGGGTTCCCCGACACCCAGACCGCCGAGAAGTTCGACACCGACGACTACCGGATCATGGTCGTCGCCGAAAAGTTCCAGACCGGCTTCGACCAGCCCTTGCTCTACTCGATGTACGTCGATAAGACGCTCTCTGGCCTCGCCGCTGTGCAGACCCTCTCGCGACTGAACCGCATCCACCCGGACAAGGACGGCACCTTCGTCCTCGACTTCCGCAACGAAGCCGACGCCATCCGCGACGCCTTCGAGCCGTACTACGGCGAGACCGTCGCACCCCCCTCCGATCCAAACCTGCTGCACGACTCCCGCGAGGCCCTGGAGGAGTTCGGGATCTTGCGCACCGACGAGACCATCAAGGTCGTCGGCCTGCTCCTCAACGTCTCCGGCGCGGCAGACCATGGGCGCATCCACGCAGCCCTCACCCCCGCCATCGACCGAGTGAAAGACCTCGATGACGAAGAACGAGACCGCTTCGGGGACGCGCTCCAGCGGTTCGTGCGCATCTACGGGTTCCTCGCCCAGATCGTCTCGTTCTCCTCGACCGAGTTGGAACGCGACTACATCTTCTGCCGGGCACTCCTCGCGTTCGTCGGCGAAACGGGCGGGCCTGCCGGTGGCATGGATCTTGGTGCGGATCTCGAACTCACCCACATCCGCCACGAGAAGCAGTTCGAGGGATCAGTGTCGCTCGACGTGGAGACCGGCGAGGTCACCACGATCTTCTCCGGCTCGGGCAAGCAGCACGAACCCGAACCCGAGTCACTGTCCACGATCATCGAACGGTTCAACGAACGCTTCGCCACCGACTGGTCCGACGCCGACCGGCTGTTCCCCGACGCCATCGAGGAAGACCTCGTCAACGACGAGCGCATCCAACTCGAAGCCGCAGGCAACACCCTCGACAACTTCAAAGTCGGGTTCGACTCCACCTACCTCGGAGCCATCGCCTCCCGGCTCGACCGCAACGAGAAGGTCGCCGCCCAGCTACTCGACGACCCCGAGCTACGCGCCGCGCTCACCGCCGAGTACCTGCCACGCATCTACGCCCGCGCCCGCGTCGCACGCCAACGCTCCTGCCCGATCGGGGAACTCATCGGAGCCGACCGAGAAGACCTGCACCTGGAGTACAAGTCCACGCTGCGCTGGGACATCCGCGCCGAGTCCAAGAACACCGGCATCCCCGCCAAGGCCGTGCTCAAGACCATCGGCGGGTTCCTCAACGGCGAGTTCGGCGGCACTCTGCTCATCGGCGTAGCCGACGACGGCTCGATCTACGGCCTCGAAGCCGACTACGCCACGTTCTCCGACCGGGGCAAGAAGGGCGACCGCGACCTGTTCGGCCAGCACCTCCAATCCCTCACGACCAGCCGCGTCGGCGACGCCGCCGCCTCACTGGTGACCTGGGAGTTCCACACCATCGACGGCCAAGACATCTGCCGAGTCAGCGTCGAGCCAGCCGACTTCCCCGTCTATGAAGGCACCGACCCCGACACGGCCACCTTCTGGTGGCGATTCCCGGTGGGAACAAAGGCCGTAACCGACGAGTCCGAGCGCAACCGGATCATTCGCCGCCGCTTCGGCAACGGCGGCGGACCCTCCGAGGGCTGACCAGCGGCGCGTGCCGTGACCTCCGTTGACGTGTTCAGGCTTCCTTAGAGTCCCCTCTGCCGACGCTGATGGTGCCTGCTCGTTGGGTACGTCGGCGGAGTTTGGCCTTGGCAGCATCGGTCTGGTGCGTTTGGCAGAGAACGTTGTCGTCGCCGGTGGCGCGAGGCCAGGTGGACGGGACGAATGGTTCTCGGCAGAAGTCGCAGATGGCTAGGGCGTTGACGCCGCCAATCACGAGGGTGAGTTGACTCGCCAGCGCTCCGAGAAGGGTCCCGCCTCCGTAGGAGAGGCGGGCGGCAGGTCGGTGGTCCCAATCGAACCGGAGCCTCAGGTCTGCGAGGCGGAGGAACTCATCGAGCACGGTGGAGAAGATCCGCTTTTGCGCGGCCAGCAGGTCACCTCGGCTCTTGACCTCCCAGGCGCGCTTGGTAGCCGTGGCCTGTTCCCCATAGGGCCGGTCGAGGTCGTATCGGATCTCTACGTTCCCGTCGCGCACGGTCAGGGTGGCCGTGTCGGGGGTGTGTTCCTCGAAGTTGATGAGGGGGCCGAGCCAGGCGCCGACGGGATCGTCCCGCTTCACCCCCGGCCTCCGGGCGAGGTCCACGTCCTCGGTGGTGTCGGAAGTCCACCGGAAGATGTGGTCGGCTTCACCAGCGAGCAGGGGCTGGAGCAGACGCCAGTGGTCGGCGTCGGCGGGCCTGCCCAACTGGATGCGCCAAGCGACGGCGATGAGGCCGTAGAGGATGCCGGACCATTCGATCCACGCGTCGAGCAGCTCGGTGGTGTGGGCTATGCGGCGCTTGCCGTCGATGGTCTTGGTGCGGCGCCGATCGGCCCTCGGGCGGTCCTGGCACGTCCGCAGTCCCCACCAGGGGCCGTCCTCCTCGGCGGTGGGGTCCAACGCATCGAGGGCGGCTTGCACCTCACGCAGGGCGGGGCGGGCTAGGTGGGCGACGGGCCGGGCGTGGGGGACGCACAGACCTAGTGGGCCAAAGGCTGCGGCCAGATCCACCACCTCGACGGCCTGCGCCGATGATTCAAGTCGGTGGAGGTTGGCCATCCTTCGTAGGAGGCTGGCGTCGGGGGTGCTTACCCGCCGATGAACGATGGGGTCCCCTGCCCAGCAGATGACCTGTGGCTTCTTGGGGGCCGTCCAGACGTGCTCGTAGGAGTGCCAGGGCTTGAGGGAGTAGAGGGCTGCGTCCTCGTCATCTCGGTCGGCCAGGAGATGGGCACCACCCCCACCCGACCCTGATCGTGTCGCCATCGCGTCACTCTAGTTAGGTGCAGCCTCCCGCTGCCGGGCGTAGACACAAGGTGCCAAGTTCAGCCAGGAGGTGCCATGCAGCAGGAGTACATGCGAACGAGGGAGGCGCTCGGAGCCTTCCCTGTGTCGCCCCGGACCTTGGAGCGCTGGATCGCTTCGGGGCGGTTGCCGGTGGTGCGCGTGGGGCGCGTCCGACGCATCCGACGGTCCGACCTCGAAGCGCTCATGTCCCCGAAGTGAAGCAAGGGGCCGGGTCTGCGTTCCAGCGCAGCCCGGCCCGAAGACACCAGATCCACCTCTGTCCCGAGGAGCAAGTTGATGCCTGAGAAGAACGGTACCGGCCTGGAGAAGGCTGGGCCACCAGATACTTCTGTGTCGGCTGCCACCGACTGCCGGTGGGTGCCAAGTCGCCTTCATAGTTCCATGAAGGGTGCCTCCGGGTGCCAGGGCCTGCCGTCCCCTCCCGCAGGGGGTGGGGGGTGGGGGGCGGGGAGTCCGGGAGTTCCGGGAGTCTGTGAGTCGATTCGTAGAGCCGTTGCTGCTCGCGTTTGCAAGCACGGTCGGACGTGCTCCTCGTTCGAGAACGCTCCAGGACTCCCGGCACTCCCGGCACCCCCACCCCACCCCCACCCCCACCTTGCGGGGAGGAGGCCGTGACCGACCGCCTGCCCCACGGCGCCCTGCACCACTACTCGTTCGGCCGAGCGTTGATTCCGATGCAGTACGTCCAGTCCGACCCCACCCGGAAGGGCAAGAAGCAGCCCCGGGTCCGTTGGAAGCATCGGATCGTCCGACCGGACCTTGATGAGTTGAACATCTGGGCGAGGCGCTGGCCGGACTCCCTGTGGGCCGCCATGACCGGCATCCGCTCCGACATGTTCACGTTGGACTTCGACGGAGAGGTCGGTGCCGCCACCCTCGCACGTCTCAGCCTCGAACCTCACCGGATCACTCCTGGCGGCTTTCACGTTGACTTCACGGACCCCGACTTCGAGGTCCGCAGCATTACGCAGAACACCGAGACGGCCTTCACCCAGGCGTTTCCCGGAGTCGATGTGCGGGGCGAAGGCGGACTGATCGTCGTGTACGGCACCACGCCGTTCGGCACCTACGAGCAGGTTCGCCCGCTCGACCCCGACCCGTTCGACCTCCTCCCTGAGGACCTTCTCGATCACATCCGCCGCATCCCGCGCAAGTGCTCCAAGGTCCCCAGGCCCACAACCCGCAAGGAGTCCCCCATCCCCATGCCGACCTCCTCCACAGAGGCTGCCGTCATCGACGACATCACCGATCGGCTCCTCCGGTCCGCCCAGGACCGGCTCGACGCTGGTGCCGCCCGCAACGACACCGGGTTCTGGCTCGCCTGCCAGTTGCGCGACTGGGGCGTCCCCCAACACGAAGCCGAGGCCACCATGGTCGCCTACCACTCCACGACCCCGGACACCGATGCCACTGGCGCCCTCGCCCCCTACGCGGTCGAGGAGGCCATGGCGTCGCTGGAGTCCGCCTACTCCCAGCTTCCGCGAGAGCCTGCGTGGGGTCCGCCTGACGGGATCATCGTCAACGACCCGGACAAGCAGGAGTCCGAGTTGGTGAACGAGGCGCTGCACCGACTGGCCGAGTCCAACACGCAGTCGCCCCGCTTGTTCGAGCAGCAGGGAACCCTCGTGCGCATCCGTACCGACGATCGAGGCCACGACCTCATCGAACCGCTGACCCCCGACTTGTGCCGCGCTGAACTCGCCGCCCGGATCGACTGGTACACCGCCAAGTACCGAGACGACGACCAGCCGACCTTCCAGGCGGCCAACGTCCCCGCACACCTCGTCCGGCAGGTGCCCGTCGCGGACCGCAGCGGCCTGTTCCCCCGCCTCACCGGCATCATCACGGCGCCCACCATCCTCACCAACGGCGACCTCGTGACCGACCCCGGCTTCCACGAAGGCAGCGGCCTCTGGCTGGCCCCTGGCGCCCTCGGACCCGTCACTGTGCCCGACAAGCCCACGCCCAGCGAGGTGGACCACGCCCGGACCCTCATCCTCGACACCATCCTGGGCGAGTTCCCCTTCGACGGCGAGTCGTCCAAGGCGAACGCAGCCGCCTTCCTGCTCACCGCCATCGCGCCCGACTCCTTCACCGGGCGGCCCCCGATCATCCTCGTCAACGCCCACCAGGCCGGTTCGGGGAAGTCCTACTTGGTCGAGGTCATCCACACCGCCGCCGCAGGCCACGTCTCCATGGCGACGCCCCCCGACCGCGAGGAGGAGTTCCGCAAGGCCATCACCTCGATCATCATCGAGGGCAAGACCCTGCTGGCGCTCGACAATCTGGCGACCACCCTGTCCAGTCCGATTCTCGCCCAACTCGCCACTGCCCCGTACTGGGGGGACCGGATGCTCGGGCGGAACAAGACCGTCCAGATGGCGAACCGCCTCCTCATCTCGGTCACCGGCAACAACATCGCCGTTGGCGGTGACATCGCTCGCCGGTGTGTGTACATCAGCCTCGACCCCCGCCATCACCGACCCTGGGAACGGTCGTTCCAGAACCCCCACCTCGTCACCTGGATCGCCCAGAACCGTCACACCGTTATCGGCGCCGCCCTGACCCTCATCACGGCCTGGCACAACGCAGGACAGCCCCAGGCCGCCCACAGACCCGTCTTGGGCGGCTTCCAGGGCTGGGCCGACTCCATGGCCGGGGTGCTGGATCACGCCGGGATCAACGGCTTCCTCGGCAACGCCGAAATCGTCCATAGCCAGGCCGATCAGGAGGCCACCGCCTGGGCAGCCCTGCTCCACACGGCGCACGACTGGTTCGAGAAGCAGGAGGGCGGGACCTTCACCACCACCGACTTCGCCCGGCAGATCGGGGCCATGCTCAATCGCCTCGAAGCCGACGCCCCCACCTTGCCGCCCAAGGTCGCCTACGCCCTCGACGCCGAGGAGCACGCCCGAGGCGTCCGGCTCGGAAGGTTGCTCGCCTCCCAGGCCAACCGCCGCTTCGACGCCAGCGGCATCCGCATCGAGAAGGCCCTCGACCTCGGCTCCAACGCCAACCGCTACCGCATCATCAAGGACCCCGCATGACCCCCACCGAACCGAAGGCCGCCCCGACGGTCACCACTCCGCTGGCGGCCCGAAGGGCGGCCGTCTCCGCCGCAGAAGACCTCTGGCGTGAGGACGCCTACGACCTTGACCTCCTGGACCCCGACGAGCCTCACCTCGACCCCCAGGCGATCCCCGACTTCATCAGGAACGTCCTGACTTGCGCCGGGTTCTCCACCGATGATCGTCCGATCGTCGCCTTCGACGTGCCGGACGACGACGACCGCTCCGGGTGGGTCAGCGACAGCGGTGAGGTCATCCACCTCCACCCGCGGCTCCTTGGGCGCCCCCTTGTCCTCCACGAGGTGGTCCACTGGCTCGATGGGCGTGACGGCCACGGCGCGATCTTCCAGGGCAACCTCATCGCCCTCTACGACGCTGCCTTCGGCTCGGAGGCCGCCAGGCTGCTCTACGACTGCTTCACCGACCATGGCCTGTCCCCGGACCCCTGGCGACTGCCCGACTCGATGCCTGCGACCGAGCGACTCCGAGCGGAAGCACTGGAACGATCGAGGTTCACCCTCCCCAGGGAGAACGACGGATGACCAGCACCCGCGACACGCTCGCCGCAGCCCTGCACGCCCACGCGCACCAAGCGCACCCGGACAAGCCCGAACCCTTCACGGCCGGGTTCCGGGGATGGACAGCCCTCAAGATCATGGCCTGCGTGGTCGCCGAAGCCCGCCCCCAGGGACCGCTCATGCAAGCGGCCGGTGCCCTCCGTGTGCGTGACGGTCGCACGGTCCTCGGCCCGGCCGCCACGGCGGTGCTCGACAGGCTTCTAGGGGACGAGGTGGACACCACGGCGTTCTTCGACGTGCTCATCGAGGCGACCAAGAAGGACCTTGCCCCACATGCCTCGTTCGTCGGGGCCGAGGAGGTCAGGCCGTGAAGAACGAGCACGCAGGGGTGCGCACTTGGCTGGCGCAGCACCTCCACCGAGCAGCAGCCGCCGTAGAGGAGACGCCTCAGGAGGCTGGGACGCTCGAACGGGAGGTTCGCGAACGCCGCTTGCGAACGCTGCGCCTGATGGAGACCATCGTGATGTCGCCGTCGTCGTTGCTTGAGGTCATGGGCGATGCCAGAGACCTCATGGCTGTCGAGGCGAGTCACGGCCTCCGGCCCGACGCCTTGATCTACCTCCAGCACGCAGGGTTGCGTGAACCCGTCGATGCACCCGCAGCGTGGCTGGCACGGTGGGTGCAAGTCCAAGCGGGCATCCATCGAGCGTTCGTCGCACTCGGCCTGGGCGTGGCGGACGAGCACGCGGCCTTCGCCGCACGGATGGATGCCGGGTGTTACGCGCGCTCGATGTTCTTCGACTTGCTCGTGCCCACGAACAGCAGCGCTGTGGCGGCTACCGAATCCCTTCACGAGTACGCCCTCGAACTCTCCGTGCATCACCCCGCCTGGACGGTGCTGGATGAGGCCGTCACACCCACCGATGGTCCGCTCGGAGGCGATCGCATCTGGACCAGCCTCGACACCGACGAGTGGCTTGTCTCGCTGTCGAAGTCCACCCCTGTGGCGACAGCGTTCGACACGCTCATCGACCTTCTCGTCCTTGACCAACGGCGACTCCGCACGCTGCTGCTCACCGCATCGGAGGTCGAGGCTCGAACCAATGCAACGATCGCTCAGTTGGCAACGCAGGCGGTCGTCACCACCGTGGAGATGGAGGACACGGCGTTCGTCGTGGACGACCGCCATCTGCACGCCTACTGCCTGATGGCCCCGCCGAGATATCCCCCACCGATCGAGGATGAAGCATGAGTGCTGTGACCGCGTTCGACGCCGCCGTCAAGGACCCCGACTCGCTCCCCGACTGGTGGCAGGAGAAGTGCGGGGACTGTTCGGAGGATGCAGCGCTTGCCGACGACTGGGACGACGGAGCAGTTCTCTTGGCAGCCGCCGACCACTCGCGACGGCACGCCCCGCGTGTCACCCTTGTCCGCTACAAGAACGACCCGGCACAAGCTGTCGAGTTGGCCAGGATTCTTCTCGGGAGGAGCGCCGCAGATGCCTGAGAGCAAGCAGCGTGCTGTGATCTACCGACGTGTGAGCACCGCTGATCAGATCGAGGGAACGAGCCTGGACGTACAGCGCGAGGAGTGTCTCGCTGAGATCCGTGCTCGTGACCTCGACCTTGCGGATGAGTGGGACTTCTCGGATGGAGGGCGGTCCGGGAAGGACCTCGATCGGCCGGGACTCATCCGGCTGCGTGAGGCGGCCACACAGGCGAAGTTCGAGATCGTCGTGGTGGCCAAGGCGGACCGGCTGAGCCGCGATCATCTCGATCTCCTCACGCTGATCAAGTGGTTCCAAGCGCTCGGCCTCCAGGTCTTGACCCCGGAGGGCGACTTGATCGGTGCTACCCCCGAACAGCGGCTCAGTCGGAACGTTCTGGGGGCGATCGCTGAGTTCGAGCGAGAACTGATTCGGGGGCGTACCCGCTCCGGTCTCCGACAGACTGCTCGGACTGGTGGCTGGCCCGGCGGGCGGGCGCCGTTCGGCTTCCGGCTTGCCCGCGAGAGTCGAACCGCGCATACCTACCTGGAGATCGAGGAGGAGGAAGCGGCCGTACTCCGCAGGGCGGTGGACCTCTTGGTGGACGAGCGCCGATCCACGGCGCAAGCAGCGAACGAGTTGAACGCCCTCGGTCTCCGGCCCCGATCCGCCCCCCGTTGGACGTATGTGAACCTGCGCAAGGCCATGCGGACCGCGCCCTTGTCGGGTACCTGGCGTTACCGGATGGGACCGTCAGACGGGTACCCCGATGGCGAGACCATCCCGATGGCGATCCCTGCCCTCATCTCCTCGGAACGCCACCGAGCACTTCGGGAGGTGTTGGAGAAGCGGAGCCAAACCAGGAAGGCCGACCGACGCGGCAAGCCCTACATCCTCGGCCGCGGCCTCATGACTAGTCCGTGTGGCGTGACCTTCCACGGCAAGGCTCAGGAGGGCCGCCCGGCCGTTTACCAGTGCGCCAACGTCGGCCCGGTCGCCGATGGCCGCTGTCGCTGCTACCGGATCGGAGCGGACGAGATCGAGCACTTCGTTTGGAACGAGGTCGCAAAGGTGCTGTCGAACCCGGCGACCCTCGACGGGATTGCACGAGAGCATCTCCGCAATCTGGAGGACGCCGCCACGGTGGACGCCGGTGAGGTCGCCCACCTCCGTTCCCAGGTCACCGCTAAGGAGCACGCGCTCAGCAACACTGCCGTGGCGTATCTGGAGGAAGGAGTTGCGCCGTCGGTGGTCAAGGCCGCCACCGACCGCATCCAAGCCGACCTTCATCTGCTCCGCCGCCGCCTCGACCATGCGGAGCGTCTCCAAGACGATCAAGCTGTCTTCGCCGCTCGGCTTCGCTCGGTGCAGCACCTGTCCGCCGCGCTTTCGGAACGCCTGCCCACGCTGGCCGATAACGACCGCCGTGACGTGCTCGACCTGCTCAACGTCACGGTGTCGGTGATGGGATGGGAGATGTGCGCGGGCTGCTCGGGCCGGAAGGTAATCCCCACTGGCCATGGAGCAGAGCGGTGTGAGGCGTGTTCCGGGATCGGTCACGTTCCGATCGTCCTCATCGAGGGCACGCTCACCGAGCACCTGCTCATGGCACCCATCGCGGCCCCAAGTCCCCGAGAGAATCTCGAACCGTCCTTGGTGGCACCGTCTCGTACGGCGCGTTCGCCGACGTGACGGCGCTGGTCAAGGCGGGGGGAGCCGGGCGCTACGGCGTGGCGAACGTGCAGGCATGCCAGGGCTTCGGGGGTTGCTTCGGCTCGTGGTCGCTCACGGTCGCGTTCGCCGACCGGTCGATGCCCGCCCGCAACCTCAACGTCTGGCACGGGTGGCAGCTCACCTCACCGACCTTGAACGGCGGTGCCCAGGAGTTCACGGTCGGCGGGATCACGCCCCCGCCCCAGGGCCCGGTGAACGCCCGCATCGGGGTGGTCCAGGCCGACGGCGACCGGGGCCTCGGACCCGACTCGCTCGACATCTCGTCGCCCTCGCACCCGTCGTGGACCACCTTCGCCGTCCCCGATCGACCACTGGCCCCCGGCGAGACCGACTGGTTCAACAGCACCGTCAACACCTTCGGGCAGCGGCGACCCGCCGGCGACGCCAACCCGAACCACCTCGCCAACCTGAACCAGGACCTCGCCCTCGTCCAGACCAACCAGATCATCGGCAACGACGACGACTCGTTCCGGTTCAAGGTCCAGACCGCGGGCACCGAGAGCCTCTACAGCCAGGTGGTCCACAGCGCGGTCGACCTGTACGAGCCGGAGATCGGGATCGACAAGACCGTCTCACCCGCTGGTCCGGTCACCGCCGGCGACGAGGTCACGTGGACGCTCGCCATCACCAACGAGGGCATCGACCCGATCCGCCACGCGGTCGTCACCGACCCGCTGCCCGAGGGCACCACCTACGTCCCGGGATCGGTCCGCTACGCAGCGGGCGGGCCGGCCGGCCTCCTCGGCCCCAAGACCGACGCACCCGGAGACGACCAGGTCGACTGGGACGCCGGCGACCGCACCCTGACCCTGCGCGTCGGAGCCGGGGCCGACGCGAGCGCCGGCGGGACCATGGGCATCGCTCCTGCGCTCGACGGCTCACACGAGCTGACGGTGACGTTTCGCACCCGGGTCGACGGCCCACCCGGCCGCACCACCACCAACACCGCGCACGCCCACGGCGAAGGGCGCCGGCTCGACGACCCGTTCGGCCCGCTGGTCACCGACGACGACGATCCGGCGACGATCGCCGTTGCCCCGGAATCCGATCTGGGCATCACCAAGACCGACGGCGACGCGGTGGTCCGCGCCGTGGGCGACCGGTACACCTACGCCCTGACGGCCACGAACGGCGGGCCGTCGCCGGCGACCGGCGTCGTCATGACCGACGGCCTCGACGCCCGCATCCGCTTCGTCGACTCCGATGACGGCTGCACGGTGGCGGAGCACGTCGTGACCTGCGGTGTCGGGGAGCTGGCTCCGGGCGCCTCTGCGGAACGAACCTTCGTGGTCGAGGTGGTCGAGCTGCCTGGTCCCGGCGAGGTGATCCCGAACACCGCCATCATCGACGGCGATCAGCCCAACCCGGACTGCACCGACCCCACGCCTGACGCACTCTGCAACCAAGACGAGGAGGCAACCCCGCAGCCGAGCGTGGACCTCGGCATCACCAAGACCGACGGCGACGCCGTGGTGCGGGCCGTCGGCGACGAGATCACCTACCAGCTCGAGGTCACCAACGCCGGCCCCGACGACGCCACCGGCGTGAAGGTCACCGACGCCCTCGATCCGATGATCGGTTTCGTATCGTCCGACGGCTGCATGGCGAAGGGGCAGGCGGTGACCTGCGACATCGGTGACCTCCCGGCGAAGGAGACGGTCACCGTCGAGCTCCGGGTCCGGGTCCTGAAGCTCCCGAAGCCGGGACAGGCGATCCCGAACGTCGCCGCCGTGACCGCGGTCGAGCCCGATCCGGACTGCACCGCCGAGACGCCCGACGCCCTCTGCAACGAGGACGGCGAGGACACGCCCCGCCCCGACGATCGGCCCACGACGACCACGCCACCGACGACCGCTGTGCCGACCACCCAGACCGAGCCCGCCGGGCCGAGCGGACCCCTCCCCCGTACGGGGTCCGCCGCCCTCGGGCTCGTGGCGGCGGGGACCGTCACCACCCTCCTCGGGGTGGCGGTCCTCGCCGCGCGACGGCGAGCGGTTCGCTGACACGAAACGGCGAGCGCACCCGATCCCCCACACCACCGGAGGGGGCTGGCCGCAGCCCGGCGGTCAGCTCCCTTCGGGCTGGTACTCCCGGCAGGGCTGACCGCGCAGCGCGGGGCAGGCGGGCAGCGGCGTCGAGACGTCCACACCGGGGATGACGGGCAGCACCACGGCCGACGGCATGTCGGCGCTGCGGGCCACCTCGTTCTGCTGGGTGCCGTCGAGCGTCACGAAGCTCCACACCGGCTTGTCCCCACCCGGGGCCGAGATGATGACCCGGATCTTCGACCCGGCCCGGAAGGCGTGGGCGAAGGGGTAGATCTCCACCCGGACCGGCACGAACTCGTCCGCCGGGAGATCCGCCTCGTCGGACTTCAGCTGGGTCAGCAGCGGCTGGAGCTCGGTCGAGCGCTGCTCGTCGAGCTCCCGCTTCGACGCCCGCAGCCAGCCGGACTGCACGTAGGTCTCCTTGCCGTCGGGCCGCACCTCGGTGAGCGTCACCTGGAGATCGGTGTCGGCCTCCGAGGACGCGATCCACAGATCGGCCGAGCCGGACCCGATCATCGCCGTGTCCTCGGTCAGCGCCGGGGTGACGTAGCTGAGCGAGTTGTCCGGTGACGGGGACTGCCAGTCGTGCTTGGGCAGCCGCCACCACACGTCCTCGCCTTCGACGAGGTTCACCTCGGGGCGGGCCTTCGGATCGGACGTGTAGGAGTCGATGGTGTCGTCGCCCTCGGCTGCGGTCGGCGCCGTCTCGGTGAGGGCTCCGTCGGGGCCGAGGTACCAGGTGGTCGCCTCGGTCTCCACGGGCGGGTAGGCGGAGAAGGTCTGCTCGAAGCCGGCCGACGGAACGCCCGGCAACAGGGCCGGATCGCCGCCTTCGTCGAACAGCACCCGCACGGGAGCCTGGTCCTCGTACTGGGCCAGCGCATCCTCGTAGGACATGTCCTCGCTGAAGCGCTCCGCAGGGACGGGAAGGGCGCTGGCTGCCTCGTTGTCGCCGATGATCTGCCCGGCCACCGCCCCGTACAGTCCGGCGAGGCCGGTGGTGTCCGGCGTCTGCTTGGCCACGTAGAGCTGGAGGAACTCGACCCAGCGCTGGAGGACGGTCGGGTTGGCCAGCCCTTCGGTGTGGAGGCCGTTGAACAGCGTGACGTAGCTGTGAGGCACGTTCTCCAGCGCCGGGATCATCGTCGGTGCGTGTCCGCCGACCTGCTCGTCTTGCCACGACGCCACGAAGAACGTGGGCACGTCGATCTTGTCCGCGAACGTCGACGGGGCGAACGAGTCGCCTAGGTCGTTCTCGGTCGGGAAGTAGGGCATGGCGTCGATCAGCTTGGAGAGGACCACGTTCTGGCCCCGCAGCTCCATGTTCTCCTCGCAGGTCTCATCACCCTCCTCGACGCGCCGCTGCGGCCACTCCTCCTCGAGGGGCTTGGCGTTCTTGTCGCGCTCTTCGACCCAGCTGCGGGCGAAGCCCTTGTTCTGGATGCCGCCGGGCCACAGCAGGGCGCGGAACCCGTCGTCGTAGGCGGCCATCGGAGCGATCGCCGCGAGGTGGGGCGGGTTGGTGGCCGCCGTGTAGAGCATCGCCGAAGCCGGGTACGAGATGCCGACCATGCCCACCTCGTTGCCCTTCACCCAGGGCTGGGCGGCGATGGTCTCGACGACGTCGTAGCCATCGATCGCCTGCGCGTCCTCCCACAGCTGGAACGATCCACCCGAGCAGCCCGAGCCGCGGATGTTCACGCCCACGGTGGCGAACCCCTGACCGCCGGCGAGGGTCTTGGAGATGGTGACGAGCGACGGCTCCGGGTTGGCCGGGTCGTAGCCGGAGTACTCGATCACCGTCGGGTAGGGCCCGTCCTCGACCGGGCCGGGGAGCGTCACGTTGATGGCGAGCTTCGTGCCGTCGCGGGTGGTGAGGTAGCCGTAGCCCTCCCCGATCTCCTGCTCGTCGTAGAAGCGCTGCTCGGGGTGGTCGGTCACGGTGGTGACATCGACCGGCTCCGACTCTCCGGGCCCGCCGACCTGCTTGACGACGTAGTCCTCGCCGGCGGGGACGTACCGGAACACGAGGGCACCGTTGTCATCCGCCTTGCGGCTGTCGACCTTCTCCACCTTGGCCTCGTCGTCGACGATCTGGGTCGCGACGACCTTGCCGGCGGCATCGCGGACCTCCAACTCGGCTCCAGGCTCGGACCGCAGCCAGATCTGGCCGGTGCCGCCGCGGGCCTCGATGTCGACCGCGGGGCCCTCCGGCGCGCCGCCATCGGAGCTGTCGGAACTGCAGCCGGCCGCAACCAGCGCCAGCACCATGACCACAGCCGAAGCCGTTCGACGAACCTGCACACCAACCCCCGAAGACACCCGTTGACGGGCGCACGATATTGCACGCCCCGATCCACACGGACATCACCGTCGTCAGCTGCTCAGCGACCCGGCACCGTGCGGACGTTCGATGCTAGCAACAACCGACCATGGGTCGGTTTACTCCCACGGTGCGCCGAGCCGTCAGCCGTGCTGCCAGAAGCGGTTGGCCAGGCTGCGGACGCCGTCGAGGGCCACCGCGT
>CAZCVS010000002.1:0-51302 GCA_964501845.1 uncultured Iamiaceae bacterium | reverse complement strand
TCCTCGGGGAACCACATCACCGTGTCGTGCTCGCTCGGCTGCACGATGACCTCGACGCCGGGTAGGGCCGCCGTGGCCGCCGCCGCGAGCTCCGGCGTGCCGGACGTGATGACCCGGACATCCCAGCCTGCCGCGAACGCCACCCGGCCGGAGTACAAGACGCTGCCGCCGAGACGGCGCTCGTCGTCACCGTCCACCTCATCCCAGCAGATCGATCCGATGGCGACGTAGGTGCTCACGCAGGTGAGCCTTTGGCCACCAGCAGCCCCGCCTCGAACCGGTCGACCGCGGCGTCCTCCGCCGGGCCGGCCTCGGCCCCGGGAACGTGGCGCAGGATGAGGCGGAACGATCCGGCCATGGCGACGTCGCCGGGGTAGACCACGGTGGGCTGTCGGCCGGACGCGGCGACGACCGCCCGCCCGAACCGGGTCCGGAAGGTGGGGACGTTCCAGATGCCGCCGAAGCAGCCGAGCGTGTGCAGCCTGGTGAAGTCCCCGAACGCGGGGGCCACCGTCTCCGCCAGCAGGCGGACCTGCTCCTCGACCAGCACCTCGGAGCGAGGGTCGCCCTGGGTGGCGAGCCGCAGGACATCGGTCGCGAAGCTGGCGATGAAGGCCTTGTCGACCTCGGGCTTGTAGACGAGGTCGAAGAGCTCGTCGGTCTCCGTGATTCCAAGCCGCTCGCGGACTGCATCAGCCAGGAAGGAGCCGTTGGAACGGCCCTCGCTCACCAGGAGCACCTCGCGCAGCGCCGAGCGGCCCAGGGCGTAGCCCGAGCCCTCGTCTCCCAGCACGTAGTCCCATCCGCCGTAGCGCTTGCTGCCTTGATCGAGGGCGCCCGCCAGCACCGCGCTGCCGGTGCCCGAGATCACTGCCACGGCCGGCGCCAGCTTCGCCGTTGCGGCCCAGCACCCGATGGTGTCGGCCACGACCGAGATCGTCGCCGGCCCGGGCACGACCTTGCGCACGCCATCGGACAGCACCTTCGCATGAGCCTCGGTGTCGACCGACGCACTGCTCACCAGCACCGCGGTGGGCGACAGCGGCCGCGCCGCGTCGGCCAGTGCCGCGGCGATCACCGCTCGGGTGTTCTCGGCGGCGTCATCGTCGCCAGCGGAGCGGCTGTTGGTGGGACCGCCTCGGGCATAGCCCAAGACCTGTCCTTCGCTGGTGGCGACCGCTGCCCGGCTGCCGGTCCCTCCTCCGTCGACCACGACCACGGTCGACACATCGGGAAAGGCGGGGATCGATCGCAGCCAGTCCACGCCGGCCGATGGTAGTGGCCGCCCCCGTCCCGCCCGACCGGGCGGCCGCCGGTTGACGCCAGGACCGTCGACCGGTCGGAGCGTCTCCGCGATCCCCGGGCCTCCGACGGTCCCGGCGGACCACGGGACGTGGTCAGGTCATCGGCCGACGGCCTTCTCGAGCTCGGCCTTGTTCATCTTCGAGCGGCCCTTGACGCCCTGGTGCTTCGCTTCGGCGTAGAGCTGGTCCCGCGTCCGGCCGCCGGGCCCCTTGTGGGACCGCAGGCCGCCGCGGCGACCCGACGAGATGTCCTCGGTCGAGGTGCGGCTCGGCTCCTTCGCCTCACCGGCGCGCGCCCGCTCCTTGTTCACCGTCCGGGCCGCGATCTCCTCAGCGGTGTCCTCGGACCGGCCCTGCTCCTCGAGGCTGTCCTTGATGTGCTCGTACTGGCGCTCGCGCTTCTTGCTCCAAGACCGTGGCATCGAGATGTCCTCCTCGTGATCGGTCCCACCCGGTACCCCGCACGCGGCCGTCTGACACCGGGCCTGCGTCGATCCTCACAGTCAGTCCGCGAAGGGGATCGATCCGGATGGTTCCGCTGAAGCCGCGGGCGCCGACGCGCCGGCGGTGCGACCGAGGTCGAGCTGGAGCTCCGAGGGACCGATGGGCTCGATCAGGTCCCCCTCCTCCTCGACTCCGAGGCCGACCGCCAGCGACGGTCGCAGCGAGCTGACCCCATCGTCCCAGGCCCGCAGGATCCGGTGGGCAAAGCGGCCCTCGACCTTGCAGAGGGCAGCGGCGCCGAAGATCACGTCGGCGGCCAGGTCGGGTTCGTCCGCCACCAACCCGCCGACCATCTGGTTGAGCGCGAGGTCCGCGTGGTGGGCGTCGACCTCGACGTGCACCTCGTAGAACCGCTCGAGCGCCCGGAGCCCGCCGACCCGGCGGGCTCCAGCGAGGTACTTCGACATCGGCGTGACCGAGCACATCTCGAACAGGGCGAGGTGGCCGACCAGCGCGCCGCGCAGTCGCCGGTTGAGGGCGAACAGGTTGACCAGGTTGTCGGTGGCCAGCGTCGTGCCCGGCAAGCGGTCGATGTAGTGGCCGAACTCGCTCGACAGGCCCAGCTCGTCCATGGCGTCGGCGAAGAGCTCAGCGTGGGCCTCACCCGTGACGCCACCGCCGTACTCGTCGGCCTGGATCTCGACCATCGCGGAGCGGCACCGGCCGCGGAGGCGGGGGATCGCCCAGGTGTGGGAGTCGGCCTCCCTGAGCTGATACGCCGACCGGTGCACCGCCACCTCCCGGAGGTGGGTCAGCTCACCCCGCTCGGCGACCGTGGACGCCAGGGGCGGGCCGGCCCAGGTCGCGATGACGCGGAGGGCCACCTGTGGGTCCGCAGGCACCGCGCTCGGCTGGTGCTCGGCGCGGAGCGCTCCCTCGAACACCGACTCCAGCACTCGGCGGAAACGGAGGACCTCGGGGTCCCACTCCAGGTCGTCGTCGACCCCCTCGAACCCGTGGTGGTGCAGCTCGTAACAGCACCACAGCGCGAGGTGCAGGTCGTCGTCGGTCAGCGGATCGACGCTGCGCAGCGAAGGGTTGGCGAGCGGCTCACCGTCGGCGAGGTGCGCCAGCAGTGCGCTGCTGAGCGGACCTCGGGGGGTTGGGAGCAGAGGACGCATGCCTCCTTCATGCCCGTTCGGAAGGTGCGCCAGACCCAGATCAGCCGGTACGTGAACGGGTGAGCGAACCTCCGCCCGCACAGGCAGGATCCGCTCACCCGCGCCCGCCACGACCGGCCCGACGCACACCGGCCCGACGCCGGGATCTCGCAGGGGCAGCCGATGCGACGGCCCGGTGGACAGCGAAAACGAACGAAGGCCTGGTCGTCTGACCAGGCCTTCTTCCGTGGAGCTAAGGGGAATCGAACCCCTGACCTCTTCCATGCCATGGGGCTAGATCGAGGTAGCCGGTGGCAGGCTCGCCAAGTCGCCTCGGTCTGCAGTCCTCGATTGCGACTGCTGGACCACCATCAGCGCCAGAGTGGGGTACAGAACGGGGTACACGGTCACGCTTCGCACTCCGTGAACACCGCGCCGTAGAGCCACGCCTCGCGCGCCAGTCGGCCGCCCGCCAGACGCGCCATCGCCCCGGGCGACGACGTCCACGACGAGCCCCCGCAGCGCACCTCGAACTCCACGCCGTGCTCGGTGAGCAGCGCGGGCCAGATCGGCGCCAGGTACGACGCGGTGACGAACGCCGCGTCCGCCGGCGACGGCCCGTCAGTGTCGACTCTCGCGCTCAGCACGTTCTCGCCCGTGACGATCAGGAGGCTCAGGCCCGGGTAGTCGCGGCTCAGCCCGGCCTGGAGCTCGGGGAGGTGGCCGGCCAGCATCGACTGCCACGGGATGTTCACCGAGAGGGAGGCCATCAGCAGTCCTTGACGCCGTAGATGAACTCACACACCCGCTCTTTGGCTGCCGCGTTGGACCGCTGCTCCTGGCGGTGCTGGAGGTAGAGCAGCCCGCCGACGATCAGCACAAGCGCCACGACAACGATGGCGACTGCCTGGCCTGACGGAACCTTCCGCGCTCCGCTGGCGGTGAACTCGGGCATCCGCTTGCCGCAGTGCTTGCAGACCGAGGCCTCAACCTTTACTTCTTCAGCGCACAGCGGGCACGTCTTGGTCGCCTTGGGCTGTTCTGCGCTCGGGGTGGGCCGACCCGTGCTGGGAGGCGGTGCGGGCTCGGGCGGGGCGTCACGAAATCCATCCGACGCCCCGCACTCGATGCAGGAGGGTTCCTGGTTGAAGTTCTTCCTGCCGCACTGGCCGCACCACTTCGCCATCAGCAGTCCCTCGCCTCGCCGCTCATCTCGCCGAGCCACTCGCACGCGTCTCGCCTGCCCTGCTCCTTGGCGTCGTCCTGCTGCTTCTTGAGGAGGAACACCATGCCGGCGATCAGGACGAATCCGACCAGGAAGATCACGATGGCTTGCGTGCTGGTGAGGCGCCGGTCCAAGCCAGCTCCCTCGTTCTGAATCCGGCCGCAGTACTTGCAGACCTTCGCCCCGGTCTTGATCTCCTCGGCGCAATCGGGGCAGGTCTTCACCACCGCTCCCCCGCTCATCGTGCTACCCCGCTCACCCCAGCGACGCGCCCTGCCTGCGCACGAGCGCCCACATCGCCTCGGTCGCGATGTCGACGGTGACGTCGAACTCCTCGGCGACCATCTGAGCGCAGATCGGCTCGACGGTCCCACGCTCGGCGACGAACGCCGCCAGCTCTCCGGCCGGGACCAGGCGCCCGGCGGTCTCCCGCCGGACGATGGCCTCCTCGCGCTGCATCGTCGCGGCCGTGGCGTCGGGCCAGCCGACCTGGCGCTCGACGTGCACGAGCTCGTGCATCAGCGCACAGCGCCGCTGCGTGCGGTTGAGCCGCGCCGCAAGCACCACCTGGTCGCCGTGCCACTCCGCCTCGGTGCCCGCCGGCAACGCGTCGAAGCTGACCTCGAGCTTGGGGTGCTGCTCCTTCAGTGTCCGCCACGGGTTCTCCCTCATGCTGCGACCGTACGGAGGGGGTCTGACGAACTACAGCCATGTCACTCGAACTCCGACTCGGCACCCGTCGGACGTGGCTTCCCGCGGCGGCGGGGCCCCGGGTCGGCCACGGTCTTCGCCGACGCGGCGCGCAGATGGCGGGCGGGCTTCGCTGGTTCGGCCTGATCCCTGGCGGCCCGGTACGCCGCCAGGATGATCGGACGGGTCGTCTCATCCAAGCTGGGGTCGGCGTCGATTGCGTCGAGCGCCGACGCTGGGGTGTCCAGTGGGCGGAACCCGAGGTGCCGTGAGAGCTCCCCTGGCTGGAGCGCGAGGGCGGCCTCAATGTCATATACGAGTTGCGGGCCGGACGGCACCATCCCGTTGCGCCACTTGCGAACGGCGTCATCGGTGACGCTCAGCCGCTCGGCCAGGGCTGGGGGGTTCAGTCCGCTCGCGTCGAGCGCCGCGCTGAAGGCTCGGCCGAAGGCTTGCCTCTCGGCGTCGGTGTAGGTGCTGCGGGTCATCGGACGAACTGTGAGGCCTGCACCCGACCTTGTCTACCAGGCGACATGAATCTTTATGAGGCTTGTAGTTCCACGGCTGTGATTCGCCGGGCGCCCATAGGTCGGGATTCCCGATCATGACTCTTGACAACCGACCTGGAGGCGGTCATAGTGACTCTCGCATTACCCGACACACGGTCGGGAAACGGAGCCAGGGGGCACCATGCACACCACCCCAGGGGCGCAAGCCCCACCCACGCAGCACCAATGCCAGGACTGCGGCGACGCGAGAGCTAGCGCCGTCGGCCCCGAAGTCGAGTGCTGCCCGAACCGATCATTCGGCGCCGGCCACCGCTGGGTGCGCACGGCGACCGCGCCGCCGCCCACCCGCCACGCCGACGCCATCGCGCTCGCCGCCCACATCGTCACCGAGAACCCGACCACTGACCCGGCCGCTCTCGCAGCGTCGGTCGAGGCCCTGTGGTCGCCGAACATGTGGCGCACCGTCGCCGGCGACGCGGGCGTCGCCCAGCCCGACACCGCCACCCAGGCGCTCACGGTGGCCATCCTGCGGGGGCCTGCCGGAACCGATGTGGTCCTCACCAACGAGTCGGCGTCGATCGCCGAGGTGGCGCTGCGCCGCTACGGCCGGGGCCTCGCCGCCGAGACGGCGAACCCGCAGCGCGACGCGCTCCTGCGCCAGGTCGGGCGTGCCCTCCACGAGCTCGCACCACCCATCGCCGCCCCCGAGGCCAGTGCGGCCTCCACCCCTGAGGCGGCGTGATGCGCGACGTGTACGACCTCGACCGCATCGACGAGGACGCGCGGGCCGCAGCTGGCGCCTACACCCCCGACGACATCGTCGACTCCCTCGACGCCGACCGCGAGGCCTACGTCCCCGACGACGAGCCCACCGCGGACGAGATGTACGCCGAAGACGTCGCCGAGGAGTACCGGCGCGACGCCGTTGCCGAGTACCGGGAGAGTGCGGCATGAGCGGCGAGCGGCGGGTCGTGGACCGAATCATCGACCGCGCAAGCGGCGTCGAGTACCTCGGCATCGACGGGCGGGTCGCCAGCGAGGCCGAAGCACTTGCCAACTACGGCGACAAGGGACGAGCGGCCTACGGACCCGACGCTTCCGCGGTCTCAATGCTCGCGCTGATCCGCCGCTGCCCGCCGCTGCCGGTGATCGTCAACACCAGCCGCACGGGCTACGCGCTCAGCTTCGCCACCGAGCCGGCCTCATGACCGCTCTCGACTCGGCCAACGAGTTCCTCGACCTCCCGCCCACCGCGGGGACGCACCCCTCCGCGACGCCTGAGCAGCAGGCGCTCCTCGACTGGGCGGCGGCCAACGACATCGAGCGCCCCCGGATCCCCCTCGACGGCAACTCCCGGTACCGGGCGGCCGCACCCGACGGTGACGGCGTCGAGCGCGGCCACACGCGGGTCACGACGTTCTGCGAGGAGCTCGACGGCGACTCGACGGGCCTGAACATCTGGCGGAACCGGCTGCTCGCCACCGGGCTCGTCGCCACCGACGAGCGGGTGGAGGCGGTCCGCCGAGCGGTGGCCACCGACGACCGTAAGGCCATCACGAACCAGGTGGGGATCGCGCTGCACCACGCGGGCGAGAAGCTGGCCGCCGATCTGGGCACGGCGTTCCACACCGCGATGGAGAACGCTGTGCACGGCACGGGCAAGCGCCCGCCCGCACCGTACGACGCCGACGTGGAGGCGACGCTCAAGGCCCTCGCCACCGCGGGCCTGCACCCCACCGCCGCCACCGAGACCGTCCTGTACGTGCCCGACTACGACCTCATCGGCACCGGTGACCTGATGGTCCGTGGCGACTGGGGCGACGGGCTGCGCATCGCCGACTACAAGACCGGGTCGTCGTGCGAGCGCATCGGCTACGCCGTCCAGCAGGCCTGCTACGCCCACGCCTCCCACTACTGGACCGCCGACGGCTGGAAGCCGGTCCCGTCGATCGACCAGTCGGCCGCCTACCTGATCCACACGCCGCTCGGCACCGGCACCTGCGAGATCGTCGAGATCGACGTCGCCGCCGCGTGGGACCTGGCCGGCCTCGCCGCCCAGCTGCGCGACGTGCGCAAGGCCGCCAGCGTCCGGGCCCTGTTCACACCGGTCGCCGCCGCGGGCCAGACGGAGAGCGCCCTAGCCGCGACTCTGGCCGACGCCATCGCTGGCGGCGATGCCGACGAGGCCATGATCGCTGCTTACGAGAACGCCGCCGGGTCTCCCGCCCCGGCCGGCCAGGGGGAGGCGGGAACCACATGCCCCGCCTCCCCCGAAGACGCCGGGGTGCCCACCGCCCCGGCCGCCGAGGAGGTGGGCACCCTCCCTCCGCCGGCCGCCTCGGCCTCCCCCCACGCTGGCGGTCCCGCCCCCATGGACGACAGCGCGGCACGCTCCGCGTGGATCCGCGACCGCCTTGTCACCATCCGCGACAGCGGCAACGACGTGGCCGTCGCGGCGGTCCGCCGGTTCTGGCCCGAGAACACCCCGTTCGCCGGCCCGTGGGACGACGCGGCCGTCGACGCCATCGACGCGGTGCTGGCCCAGGTGGAGCGCCTCGACGACGTCGGGTTCGCCGGCCACGACCCCGCCGACCCGCCGGCACTGCCCGCCGCATGGCCCACCGAAGACGAAGTGGCCGCCGCCCGGGAAGAGGCGCTCCCCACCCGCACCGTGGTCGACGACGGGGCCCCACCCGAGCCCGCCGCCGTCGACGCCCTGCGCACCCTGGCCAAGGCGCCCGACACTGCGGCGAAGGGCGCGGTGATCAAGATGTGGCGCCAGCAGGGCCGCACCGCCGGCCGCCGCTGGGACGTCGCCCCCGAGGACCTCACCGTGCGCCTCTGCGCCGTCATGGCCGCGGCCATCGCGGCGGCCGCCTCCCTCGTCGACGCCTCCGACACCGACGACACCCTCGTGCGGCACGCGATCGCGGAAGCCACCGGCCTCGACTCCCTGCCCGCCTCGTGGACCACTGGGGCGTGCCTCGGGTCCCTCACGCTCGCCGAGGCCCAGCGCCTCGAACACATCGCCCGCCTCTACGGAGACGGCGACACCGAGGTGACCGAGACGCTCGTCTCGCGCCTCTCCCGTCAGTTCGCACAAGCGTCCTGACCCCTCAACACAGGAGCACCGCAGCTATGACCAACCTCGCAGACGTCGCCGACTTCCTCTCCGGCGGAGGCGGCAAGTCCGCCAAGTTCGAAAACCACGGCGACACCGTCGTCGGCACCATCACCGCGGCCGAGCGCCGCCAGCAGACCGACCCCAAGGACGGGTCGCTCAAGACCTGGGACAACGGCGACCCCATGTGGCAGATCGTCATCACCCTGCAGACCGAGCTCAGCGAGGACAGCGACGACGACGGCCTGCGCAACGTGTACGTCAAGGGCTCCAAGAAGCCCGAGTCCCTGTCCGCCACCGCAGCGCTGATCGCGGCGCTCAAGGAGGCGGGCGGCGTGCAGCTCGAGATCGGCGGCCGCCTCGCTGTCCAGTACACGGGCGACGGCACCCCCTCAGCGCGCGGGCTCTCAGCCCCGAAGCAGTACCGCATGCAGTACAAGGCACCGGCCATCGACACCGGCGGGATGCTCGACGACGCGCCGCAGCCGGCGGCGCCCGCCCCCGCGCCCGCGTCGGATCCGTTCGCCGCCCTGTAGCCACCCCGCCACCCCCGGCAGCGGGAGAGCACCCCGCCCGCTCTCCCGCTGCCCCTCCCCCGGAGCGATATGACCCGCCTTCCCTTCCCCCAGTTCGCAGCCCGGTTCCCCCTGCCGGCTGACGACGGCACCGACCCCGCCCAGGCCGCGCGCCCGGGCGGGGTCTACCCGTCCAATGGAGCCCCGTCGTGATCGGCTTCGCACCCGGCGCCGTCATCGGGTTCGCCTCGGCCGCGGTCATCGTCGCCATCGCGGTGGCCGGTGCGCTGGTTGGTGCGTGGATGGAACGGAGCAGCCGGTGAGCGGCGACCTGCGCTGGCTCAAGAGTGCCGAGCACTGGGGCGAGTGGGCCCGGGTGCCCGACGACCAGTCGGGTTTACCCGAGTCGATCTGGATGATGCGCGGCACCAACGGATCGGTCCGGTTCTACGCCGTCGGCTGTGGTCAGGTCGGCCCCCGGCACAAGAGCGTCGTGGCCGCTACGGCGTGGGCGTGGGCCAACGGCTGGCTCTGGACTGACCCGAACCAGACGGTCGACCTGCCCGGCCAGCTCGCGTGCCGCACGTGGGTTCTCGCTGGCGGCGCCGACGAGTTCGACCGCATCCCACCCACCCCTGTGACCCAGGAGGCACACGAATGAGCGGGGAACGACCGGACACAGCACAACTCC
The DNA here is from genome assembly GCA_964501845.1 of uncultured Iamiaceae bacterium. GTDB lineage: Bacteria > Actinomycetota > Acidimicrobiia > Acidimicrobiales > Iamiaceae > Aquihabitans. The sequence continues at coordinate 41,643 of CAZCVS010000002.1, read as the reverse complement.
GGGAAGCGGCGGGCTGGTGGACGCGGTGGATCGAAACCCCCAAGCCCCGCGGTCACGGATGGGGCGCCGCCATCACCGAAGCCGCCGACTGGATCGACGCCCACCCCGCCCCTGCTGCGGGCGGGGAACGACCGGACGGCCATCTGACTTACCTGCTGAGCAAGGCCGCAGGGCTGCTGTCGGACGTTCCCCGGGAAGGCGAGCGGCATCGGCAGTGGCGGCAAGCGGCGAACAACATCGTGGACGAGATCGAAGCCACGATCGCTTCGCCCGCTCCTGCTGCGTCTCCCGTAGACGAACCGGCCGCCGCCGACGCGATCCGATCCCTCGCAGCGACCGCGTTCGCCAACAGTGAGCGGTGGTTCCCCGGCGTCCACGAGCGTGGCGGACTCGCGGTCACGATGCACCTGGCGCTCGGTCTTGGCGGCGAAGCGGGCGAGGTGCTCGACGTCATCAAGAAGGCCGACATCTGCGGCCTGGTCGAGTCGTGCGAACTGCACGCTGACGGCAAGCACGGCCGCACCGCCCTCGGCGCCAAGATGGCCGACCTGTTCACCTACCTGCTCAACCTCGCCCACCACCTCGGCATCGACCTGGTGGCCGAGTTCGAGGCGAAGCAGGCCGTCTGCGCCGAGCGGTGGGACCGATGACCGAGTACCTGGTGTTCACCCGCGAGCAGTACGAGGCAGGCATCGAGGAGATGGCCTCCAACATGTTCCACGGCGGCTTCATGACCCGCCGCGCCATCGGTGAGCCGGTCAAGGGCGTCATCGTCACCCCGGCACCGCACACCCACGCCGACGGCAAGTGCAGCCGCCCGGACCTCCACAACCCCCGTCCGGCGTCTCCTGTAGACGGAGAAGGACGGCCAGACGGCGCAGCGCGGATCGCGGCCGAGCGGCAACGTCAGATCGACACCGAGGGCTGGACCCCCGAACACGACGACGAGCATTGCTTCGGCGAGATCGCCGGGGCAGCTTCAGCCTACGCGGCCCTGGCGTCTCGACAGGAAGGCTCGGGGTTACACGAAGCAGAGGCGACGAAACCGCCCAGTCAGACCTGGCGTTGGGGTCACGCCCAGTGGAAGCCGTCGAACGACCCGATCCGCAACTTGGTGAAGGCGGGCGCGCTGATCGCCACAGAGATCGACCGCCTCGACCGGGCTGCTGCTGACCGAGGCGGTGAAGCGTGAGCGCTGTCGCGATCCACGAGTACACCTACGTTCCCGGCGCCGAGATGGCCTACTGCTCGTGCGGCTGGGAACACGAGGGCGACAGTTCCGACGACTGCGACGAGGCGTGGGAACTCCACTGCGCCGCCGAGTTCGAGGCCCACTGCGCTGACCGAGGAGAGCAGACCGGGCCTGATCTTGGGGCTGGTGAGTGATGACCGCCACGATCACGCTCACCCGGTCGCTCCCCGCGAGCCCTGATGAGTTCGCAGCGTTCGCCGAGGCAGCGCGCGTCCTCGGCCCGGCATCGATCGACCACGACGGCTCGGTGCTCATCGCCACGCTCGGAACGACGACCGCTCCGGCAACACCAAAGCCGGCACCAGCCCCGACACCCCCCCCTGCCCGCAAGCCTCAGAGACGCCCGAACAGCCCGGTAACCGGACGCATCCTCGACGCCATCGAGGACATGGGCGGCACCTGGAACGGCAGCGGCAAGGAACTGGCCGAACACCTCGGCATCGACCCGCGAGCGGCGGCGCAGGCCATCACGCACAAGGCCGCGGACGGGACGATCATCTTGACTAAGCCGCACCCCCGCAAGATCAGCGCGATCACGCTCACCACCGCCCGGTTCCCCGAGGCGGACGACCGGGCGCCCTCCAGGATCAGCGTCGCCGAGCTGCTCATCGCCCGCGACGCAGCTGGGACCAGTGCGTGATGGCGCGGCAGCTCCTCCCCACCCCCGAGGTGACGTGAGCCGTGGTCCGCACCGACACCACCACGGCACGCCCAGCGCCCTCGGCGAATCACACCGCTGTAGTCCCCGGATCGGGCCTCGTCCACGTCTACTGCCCCACCTGCGCCAGAGGCAGTGCCGACCCCGCAGCGCTGTGCGGGCACCGCCCCGGCCACCCCGTCTCCCTCGGCCCCACACGGGCGCGCCGGAGCCGCTGCATCGTCTGCAACGACCTCATCGACGGCGGCTGCCCCGCCTGCGGGGCCCGCCCGTGACCGACCCCCTCGCCACCGCCCGTGAAGCGCTCCGGCTCGCCCGCGCCTACCAGCCGCACAACAAGTTCGACGCGGCCCGCCGCGACGCCAACATCGCACAGATCGAGCGCTGGATCGCCGCACGCACCAACCACCCCGCCGGCGGAGGTGCAGCGTGACCGCCACTGAATCTCCGACCGCGACCCTCGACCACGCCCTCGCCTACGCAGCACGTGGCTGGCGCGTCCACCCCCTGCGCCCCGACGCCAGGCCGTACCTAGCGGGGTGGCCGGAGCGCGCAGCCACCGACCCCGACACCATCGCCGCCTGGTGGACCGAGCACCCGACCGCCGGCATCGGCATCGCGACAGGGGCCGGATCGGGCATCTGGGTCCTCGACGTCGACACCGACCGCCGCCGGGGCAAGCACGGCGACGAGGCCCTCGCTGAGCTCGAAGCCGAACACGGTCCGCTGCCTGACACCTACGAGGTCATCACCGGCAGCGGTGGCCGCCACCTCTACTTCGCCTGGGACCCGGCGCACGAGATCCGCAACGACCAGTCCGGCCGCTTCGGCCAGGACCTCGACGTCCGCGGCGAAGGCGGCTACGTCGTCGCCCCACCCACACCCCACCGCCTCTACGCCACCCCCTTCACCCAAGAGCTCGGCGCTGCTGACGACCCGGCACCCGCACCCACCTGGCTCACCGCACTCGCGACCCGGCCCGACCCCGAGCCCGAGCCGACGCCACGGCCCGCACCAGCCGCCGAGCCCGCCGGCGACCGGCCCGGCGACCTCTGGGCCGCGGCGGTCGACTGGGCCGCCATCCTCGAACCCGACGGCTGGCAGCTCGACCGCACCGACCCCACGGGCGAGCGCCACTGGGTGAGGCCCGGCAAGGACCGGCGCGAGGGCACCGGCGCAACCACCGGCTACGGCGACGCGGATGTCCTCAAGGTGTTCACATCGTCGATGGCCCACGCCGGCCTCCACGCAGAGGAGACCTACACCAAGCTCGGCTACCGGGCAGCCGTCCACCACGGCGGCGACCACACAGCCGCCGCCGCCTGGTGCCGCTCCCAGGGCCACCACAAGCCGACCCCCGAGCTCGACGACCTCATCGGAGAGAGCCTCCAGAAGCCGCCCGCCCTCCCGCTCCCCAAGCCCGCCGACACGCCCGAGGACCCCTGGCCGGCGCCCATCCCCCTCGAGGTCGACATCCCACGGCCACGCTGGCCCGAAGGTGTCCTCCCCCGGTGGATCGACGACCAGACCCGCAACGTCGCCGGCGCCGTCCAGTGCGACCCCGCCCTGGCCGCCAGCGCAGCCCTCGGCGCCCTGTCCGTCATCAGCCTCGGCCGGGCCGCCGTCGAGAAGGGCCCCCAGAACCTCCAGCACACCGCCCTCTACCTCGTGACCATCGCCGAGGTCTCCGCCGGCAAGTCGGGCAGCCAGAAGCTCATGCACCAGCCGCTGCACCGCTTCGAGCAGGAGTGCATCGACCAGCAGTCCACCGAGACCGCCAAGGCCGCCTCCCGCCGCAAGATCGCCGAGAAGAGCGCGACCCGCGCCGAAGACGTCGCGGCCGCCACCGGCAACCCCGACGACATCACCAAGGCCATCGAAGCACGCGTCGCCGTCGACACCATCGAGACGCCCCACGAGGGCCGGCTCGTCACCACCGACATCACGCCCGAGAAGGTCGCCACGGCGATGACCGCCAACGCCGAGCGCATCGCGGTAGTCACCGACGAGCCCGACGTGCTGCAGATCGACCGCTACGGCGACCGCAAGCGCGGCCGCAACCTCGCCATCTTCCTCAAGTCCTGGTCCGGCGAGACCGCGATCGTCGACCGCCAGAACGCCCCCACCATCCGCCTCACCCGCCCCCTCATGACCTTCGTCGTCGCCAGCCAGCCCGAGCCATGGCGCGAGATCACCGCCGACGCCGAGCTGCGCAACCGCGGCTTCGTCCAGCGCTTCATGGCCGACGAGCCCCCGCCGTCGCCGCAGCGCGACCACGACATCGACCGCAACGTCCTCGACCAGACCGTCCACAGCACCTACACCGACCGCATGCTCGCCCTCGCCCGCCGGCTCCGCTCGTTCCCCGGCGGCATCACCCTGCGCCTCGACCCCGAAGCGAAAGCCGCCTGGCGCGCCTGGGCCAACGGCATCGAGGCGCGCACCGTGTTCGGCGGCGAGCTCGAGAGCGAGAAGGGGTGGATCTCCAAGATGCTCGACTCGGTCATCCGCACCGCCGGGCTCCTCCACCTCGCCGACCACTACGACACCGTGCCCATCCCCGAGACCATCAGCGCCGACGTGCTGCGCCGGGCCACCGTCGTCGGCGACTACTGGCTCGCCCACCGCCTCCGGCTCATCGAGCAGGCCGTCACCGCCGTGGCACCCGCCAAGCTCCTCGCCGCGCTCGTGCGCCTCCACGACGACACCCCCGACGGCCTCATCACCCGGCGCCAGGTCGGCCAGAAGGGACCGCTGCGCATCCGCACCATCGCCGAGGCAGCGCCCATCATGGACATCCTCGAGCGCCACCACCTCGCCCGCCTCGTCGGCGCCGGCCAGGCAGCAGACCTCGACCCGGAGACCCGCTACACGAGCGCCACCGGCATCCAAGTACACCCGGACGTGCTTCGCGACACGTCGCGACAGGTCGCGACGGATACCACAGAGCGTACGGAGGGTGGTGGCGATCCACCACAGAGCGTGGAGAACGTCGCGGTGTCGCGAATGTCGCTCGTAACAGGTTTTTCGACCCCCCTCCCAAGCCCAAAAGGCCCCGAATCGGAGAACGGCCACAAACCGCCGCGACAGCCGCGACAAGACGCCACACCCCCCGACTCACCGCCCACCATCGCCGACGCCCTCTGGGGCCCGCTCGACGACGACCCCACCTCCCAGGAGGCTCTCCCATGACCGCTCCGATGCGCAACCGCGCAGTTGCACCACCGCGACCCAACCTCGCCGTACCCCGTCTCCGCCTGGTCCTGGCCGACGGCCTCGAGGCGCTGGCTGCTCATCTGCGGGGTGCACGGTGAGAGCGCTGCCCGGCGCCGGCTGTGCTGGTCTCCCGCCCGCCTGGTTCTTCCCCGAGCGCGAGGCCGGCCGCGACAACCACGGCGACCGGGCGAAGGCGGCGTGCGCTCTGTGCCCGGTGCGCGAGGCCTGCCTCGACGGCGCGGTGGTGCGCAACGAGCCAGCGGGGATCTGGGGCGGCGCCGGGGAGGCGCGGCGCCGCCAGCTCCGCAAGGTTCGGGGGCGTCCCGAGCTCTACGCCGCGACGGTGCAGGCGCACTTCGCTCAGCTCGACGGCGCTGCCCTGGGCCCCGACCAGCGGCTCCTGCTCCAGGCGTTCGGCGTGGGAGCGACGCACGGGCGGCGGTGCACGCAGGCGAAGGGTTGCCGGTGCGAGCCGTGCCTGATGGCCGCGTCGTTCGAGGGCGTGGTGAAGGCGCTGCGGTCGAAGCGGGCGGCGCGTTCTGGGGCGGTGGCGGCGTGATGGGACTGGTCCTGCTCGCCGCGGGGTGGATCGTCGGCCTGTTGACGGCCTGGTGGTGGGATGATCGCTGCGACCGCCAGATCGAGGCTGAGGAGCGACTGCGGGCCTGTGGAAAAGCACCAGCGAGAGGCACCGAGAGCCTTGAACCGGTTATCCCCAGGTCATCGGATCAGCAGCCTCCACCGGCAGCTGCCGGGGGGCTGACCGGTAACTCGGGTTATGTCGACCTGAGTGGCGAGATCATCCGCAGCGAGGGCGGTAGGCCCGTGTGCACCTGCACGCTGATCCACCGCTGCGCCGCCTGCCGAGACGGCCTCGTCCAGGGCTTCGGCGCGTTCACGAGGCGAGGTGAACCGTGACCCTCCACATCGACATCACGATCAACGGCACCACGGTCCTGCACGTCGCGGTCGTCAACGAGGGCCCGTGCAGCGACGGCGTGCACCACCGCTACCGGTGGGTCGCCGAGCCCCGCACCGCTGCGCCCGGCCCCCACGGGCACCTGCTACACGACCGCGACGCCGGCGCAGCCGCCCTGGCAGCCGCAGTGCTGCACCGCCTCGAACGCCACCCGCCCACCACGGAGACACCATGAACACACCCATCACCCTCAGCGCGAGCGACCCATCGGACCGCTGGCGACACCACCAGGACGCCGTCACCGCGTGGCTCGCCGCCAACGGCCTCGACGCCAACAGCACAACGTCGGTCACCGTTCACGGTGACCGCATCGATGCCGTCGAGATCCTGCGGGACGCAGACGGCCACCCGTACCGCGACCCCGCCCGCAAGGATTGTGTCGCCACTCGGCGGGTCACGGTCCCGCTCGCCGCAGCCCTGCCCGCCGAGCTCGTGAAGGCGCTGCGCCCATGAAGGACCACCTGCCTGACCTGTTCGCCGGCAACTTGCCCGCCCTCCCGTTCGACGCCACCGGCCTCACCGCCCACGTCACCCCCGAGCAGGCCCTCGCCGCGCTCCCCCGCCTCGGCCGGCTGTCGGGCTCGCTGCGCTGGGTGCACGGCGACCTGGTCCTCGCCGTCATCGAGGGCGACACCAGCCGGCTCCACGAAGCGTGGCAGCGCATCGAAGGCCTCGACCTCGACGACCGGCCCAGCCTCATGCGCAGCGTCGCCGTCGCCATGGCCATCCCACACCAGCGGCGCCGCCCCGGTCTGTCGTGGTCCCACCACCGCGCTGTAGCGGGCCTCGATCCCGACGAGCAGGACCGCCGGCTAGAGGAGGCGGAGACGGCACGGTGGACCGTCGCCGCCCTCGAGCGCGCCATCGCCGATGACCTCGCCGACGACGATGACGAGCCCCTGTTCCCGCCGCCGCCCAAGCCGTGGACGAAGGCGCATGCGGCGGTGCTCGCTCGCGTCGACGAGGCGTTCGCCGCCGACCCGACCTGCGCGGTCGTGCTGCGAGCAGATGGCACCGTGCGCATCCTGGCTGAGCCGGCCTGATGGCGAACCACCCGACCGGCTCCACCCGCGGCGACCCCACCGACCCGCCCACCCCGCCCTCCGACCTGCCCGCTGCCGGCGGCGTGTACCCGTACTGGGGCGCCAAGGTCGACCGGGTCCTCGCCCTCGGCCCCTGCGCTCAGTGTGGGCTGGTCCACGCCCGCTGCAAGGGCCACGCCAAGAAGTGGGCGGGCGCCCCGTGCACCCAGCCCGCGGCGAAGGGCCAGCTCATCTGCCGGTTCCACGGCGGCGCCGCCCCCCAGAACATCAAAGCGGCGGTGAAGCGCATGGCCACAGAGGCGGCGCTCGACGAGGCCGGCGCCCTCATCGCTGAGGCCCGTCTCGTCGTCGAGGGCCAGTCCGGTGCCGAACAGCTCGTCGACGCCATCAACCAGGCTGGCGCGATGGCCATGTCGTACCGGTGGCTGCTCGGCCAGCTGCCCGCCGAGTCGAAGTGGTCGTGGATCGAACGTCTGGGCGGAGACGGCGCACCCACCCGCTGGGTGGAGGTCGCCGAAGCCGGCATGCTCGGCCCCAACGCCCGGGGCGAGCTCCAGCTGCACGCCTACGAGGAGGGCCACCGGTACTGGACGGCGCTGCACGGCCGGCTCCTCGTCGAGGCGGCGAAGCTCGGCTTGGACGAGCGCCGGCAGATGTTCGCCGAGGAGCAGGTCAACCGCATCGGCGACGCGGTGGTGGCCCTCGTCGCCGGGCTGGGCCTCGAGCTGGACGACCCTGCGGTGGTGCCCGTCGTCGAGGCGTTCCTGCGTCAGGTGTCGGGTGAGCCCGCCGCAGTGCCCGCCGCCGCCATCGAGGCCACGGCGGCGGAGGCCCCTGACGTGCTGTGGAGTGAGCTCGAGTGATGCTGCTCCTGCTTGTCCTGCTGGCCGGCCTCGACTTCGGCGCCCTCCGGGCCCGGGTGTACCCCAAGCCCGACCCGTGGCTCGCCGACCCGGCCGGCTGGGTGCGCACCCGCCTCGAGGAGCACCTGTGGTCGAAGCAGGTCGAGATCCTCGAGAGCGTGCGCGACTACCGCCGCACGGCCGTGCACTCGTGCCACGGCGCCGGCAAGTCCCACATCGCGGCGCGCGTCGCCGCCTGGTGGATCGAGTGCCATCCGCCCGGCACCGCGTTCGTCGTGTCGACAGCACCATCGTGGCCGCAGGTGCGGGCGATCCTGTGGCGATACATCGGTCAGGTGCACCGCAAGGGCAAGCTGCGGGGCCGCGTCAACCAGACCGAGTGGTTCCTGGACCAGGAGATTATCGGCTACGGCCGCAAACCGCCGGACAACGACGAGGAGGGCTTCCAGGGGATCCACGCCGTCTACGTCCTGGTGCTCGTTGACGAGGCCGGCGGGATCCCGAGCGCACTGTGGAAGGCGATCTTGGCGCTGCTGACCACCGCGGACTGCCGGGTGCTGGCCATCGGGAACCCCGACTACGAGGGGAGCGAGTTCTCGAAGATGTGCAGCGCCGGGTCGAAGTGGAACGTGATCCACATCGACGGCCTGCAGACGCCGAACTTCACGGGCGAGTCCGTGCCCCGGGGCACGCCGCTGCTCGACCAGACGTGGGTGGACGACGTGATCGCCGACTACGGGCTCGATTCGCCCACCTACCTGGCGAAGGTGCGGGGACTGTTCCCCGCCGACCGCTCCGACGGCGTCATCCCCTGGTCGTGGGCCACCGCATGCCGTGACACCATCGTGGCGGAGGCGCTGGGCCCGCTGCGCGTCCCCGTCGAGCTCGGTGTGGACATCGGCGGCGGAGGCGACCTCACCGTGATCCGCGAGCGGCGCGGCCCCGCTGCCGGCCGACGCTGGACGGTGAACACCGACGACTCGGAGCTGATCGTCGACGAGATCCTGACCGCGCTGCGCGTGAGCGGCGCCACCGCAGTGAAGGTCGACTTCGGCGGCATCGGGTTCGGCGTGACCGGCAGCCTCCGCAGGCGAGCGGCGGCGGAGGTCGCGCACACCGTGGGGGTGCACGCAGTGACGTTTGGGGCGAAGGCGAAGGACGACGCCAAGTACGAGAACGTGCGCGCCGAGATGTACTGGGAGATGCGCCTGGCCACGAAGGACCGCCGCGTGTTCCTCGGCGGCACCGACGACCAGGGGACGCCGCTCGTCGGTGAGCGGACCATGGCAGACCTCACTGAGCCGCGCTGGCACGAGAACAAGCGCAACAGGATCCAGATCGAGAACAAGGACGAGATCCGCAAGCGCCTCGGCCGCTCCCCCGACGACGGCGACGCGGTGGTGCTCGCTTTCTACGATCCGCCCGACCACGTCGACGATGCCGGCGAGGCCACGGTCACCACCTACCGCAACACCGCGCTGCGCTCCACCCGCTGACCCCTGCACCCGCGAACTGCGGCGTGCATCCCGTCACCCTCGCGCCGTGGACACCGCCCCGGTACTCGACCTCTACGCGCCGCTGAGCCACAAGCAGGCCCTCGACCCGGCCAACCAGCGCACCGCCAGCACCGTGCCGTCCTGGGTGCCCAGCGACGACCAGCGCCGGCTCACCGCCTACTACGTGCTCGAGTCGTACCGGTCGAACACGGCCCGCAACCTGCTCCCCGCGGACTCACCGCGCCTCGACCTGCTGCGCGAGTACGGCGACGCCGAGCTCCTCGTCGACCGCATCGTCGCCGGCACGCTCGGCACCGACTGGTCGATCGCCGTCGACGGCGCCGACTTCGACGTCGCCAGCCTCACGCTCCCGCCCCGCCCACCCGACGCTCCCGACAGTGCCTCGGCGCCCGAGAAGGCGCTCGTCGCGCTGCAGCAGAAGCGATGGGATGACGAGGCGACAGCGCTCGTGGACGATGCCACCGAGGCGCTCACCGTCCTCCCCGACCTCCAGGACCGCCTGGTTGCCCTGCTGGAGTGGGCCGACCGGGTCCACCTCGCGTCGCGCATCGACGAGGGTGAACACGACGCCGCGGGCCTCGGTGACGCCGTGTACGTGCTGTGGCCCCGCACCGGCGACTGGCCGGCCGTGTCGCTCTACGACCCCGGTCACTACTTCCCGGCGCTCGACGACGACGGCGAGGTCAGCGACTACCCCGAAGCCGTGGTGCTCGCCTGGGAGTACGAGGTCACCGTCGACGGCACCACCACCCGCCATCTGCGGCGCATCACCTTCGAGCTCACCGAGATCGCGGCACTGCGCACCGATGGAGACGGCAGCTGGACCGACGCCGAGGGGCTGCCAGCCGGCGCCCCGGTGCTGTACAAGCGTGAGCATCTCGGCGTCGACGGCCGGATCCGGCGCCGCTACCCGTGGACACCCTCCGACGCCGACGATGCCGCCCTGTCGCCGCTGACATGCGTGATGTCCGACGGCACCTGGAACCTCTCAGAGACCTCGATCTCCGGGCTCGCCGACCTCAGCGACTCGGCCGCCACGTGGACGGTCCTGCCATCGGGCGCCGTGGTGCGGGACCTCGACCTGGCCCAGGACTTCCTCCCTGTCGTGCACGTGCCGAACACAGCGTCGTCGAAGGAGCACTACGGCCGCTCCGTGCTCTCCCCGGTCGCCCAGATCCTCGACGACCTCGCCGGCGCCGACACCGACACCGTCCAGTCCGCCCGCTACCTGTCGGACCCGACGCTCGCCCTGTCGGGAGCGAAGGTCGCCGGTACCGAGGCCGTCGCCCCCGGCACGGTGTTCGGGCTCGGGGTCGACGGCCGCATGGACGTCCTCGACCTCTCCGCCGGCCTCGACAAGCTGATGGGGCACCGCGGGAAGCTCGCCGACCGGTTCTGGACGAACGGCCGGGTGCCGAAGTCGATCGCCGGCACCATCTCGGCCGCCGATGTCCCATCAGGGATCGCCCTGGCTCTCGAGATGGCGCCGTTCGCTTCGCTGATCGGCGGACTGCGCATGGCGCGGGACCCGAAGTACCGGCTGCTGTTCAAGTTCGCCCAGCGCATGGCGCAACTGCAAAAGGCGCTACCCGAGGGCGAAACGCCGGTGGCCCGCATGGCGTGGGGGAACTTCCTGCCCACGAACCGCACCGAGACCGCCACGATCGTGGCCGGGGCGCTGACCGCTCACGCCATCTCCACCCACACGGCGGTGCAGATGCTCGTCGCCGCCGGGTTCCCGATCCCCGACGCCGCTGCTGAGGTCGAGCGGATCCGCGCCGAAGACGAGCGGCGAGCGGCAGTCGCCAAGGACCTCGCCGACGCGACGGGGTCCGAGCAGGTGGCGGCCGACTGGTTCGGCGTCGACCTGCCGGAGGCGGCCACAGGAGGCGAGCCTCCTGTGATCGAGCTGCCGTGACGGAGCGGGCTGCAGCCGACGACGCGCTCGACGCGGCGATCCAGCAGTGGGCCGAGACGTACGAGCTCGTCGTGCCCGGCGACGTGATCACCGAGTACGTGGTGGTGCTCGCCGCCCAGAACCCGACGAGCGACCGGGTGGGCCGTACCCGCTACAGCTGGGGCTCGCGCCACGACGCCATGCCGCTGCACCACGTGTACGGGCTGCTCGAGGTGGGCCGCGACGCCGTCGACGCGTCGATCGAGAGCGACGGGGACGGTTGGATCGACCCGTGAGCAACGGCACCGGCCCGGTGCACGTGTACCCGGTCGCTGATCTCGTTGCCCATGACCTCGAAGGCGACGGCTGTGTGTGCGGGCCCGCTGACGTGCCGGTGGAGCGCGACGACGGATCGTACGGCTGGATGGTCGTACACCACGCCCTCGACGGGCGCGAGTAGCCGCCGCCTGCATCCCGCGACCGCCGCCGCCGCCGCCTGACCATCAGCGCTGACCGAGCCCTCCTGGGAGCGGACGGAGACCCGCACGCCGTGAAGCGGGACGGAGCACCCACGCCGCCTCGTGGGATGGAGAACAGCAATGGCCGATGACGACGACAAGACGTTCAGCCAAGACGACGTGACCGCGGCCGCCACCAGGGCGTCCAAGGAAGCGGAGCGCAAGACCCGTCAGCGGGTCGAGGCCGAGCTCGCCGAGACGCTCGGCTGCACCGTCGAAGAGGCCAAGGCGAAGCTCGCCGCCGCGGAGAAGGCCGACGAGGCCACCAAGACCGAGGCCGAGCGCAAGCTCGCCGAGGCCGAGAAGCGGGAGCAGGCAGCCGTCGAGCGTGAGTCCAAGGCGGACCAGCGCATCGCGGAGGCCAACGCCCGAGCCGCGCTCGCCGCCGAAGGCCTGCCGAAGGAGTCGATGGCCGACGCTGTCGCCCTCCTGAAGGTCGAGGCCAGCGACGAGGACGACGACATCGCCGAGAAGGTGGAGGCGCTCAAGACCCGCCTCCCCGCCCTGTTCACCAGCACCGGCGACGGCGAAACACCGCCCCCCGGTGTTCCCCCGGTGAAGCAGAAGAAGGCCTCCGGCGGCAAGACGCCCGCCGAGCGGGCCAAGGAGCGCTTCGCCGCCACGCAGACCCCGCTCGCCAAAACCGCCTGACCCCAGGAGCAACGCATGTCCATCGCGACCACCACCGAGACCTTCGGGGGCGGTGACTACCGCTGGCTGAAGTCCGCCCGCGGCACCGAGCACCCCGAGCCCGGCACCCTCGACTACTCGGCGTTCACGCCGGGCACCCACTTCCCCAACGGGTACATCCCGTCGGGCCTCGCCGTCGCCGAGATCACCTCGAGCGGCCTCTACGGCCCGTGGGGTGGCGCCGCCGCCGCCAACGAGGTCCAGAAGGTCACCGTCGCCACCGCCGGCAACACCACGATCGGCTTCCAGGGCGTCACCGCCACCGCCGCGAGCGTCACGGCTGACGCCTCCGGCGCCACCGCCCTCAAGGCCATCCTCGAGGGCCTGCCCGACATCGACCCCGGCGACTTCACCATCGCCGTCGGCACCGGAGCCGATGAGGGCAAGCTCATCGTCACGTTCGGCGGCAAGTGGAAGCACCGTGACGTGCCCACGCTCACCGCCACGGGCACCGGCGCCAGCGTCTCCACCGCGACCGCCGGCACTCCCGGCGCCTCCGACGGCACCGAGCGCACCCCGAAGTTCGTGTTCCACGACCGGCCGCTCGCCGGCACCAACGACGTGCCGGTCGCCCTCCTCAACGACGTCACCATCGTCGCCGAGTTCCTGCCCGTCCCCGCCGGCCTGACCGACGGCCGCTACATCGCCAACCGGCAGGAGGCCTGATCATGCCGAACTTCCCCTACCTCGACCTCATCGACCCCGTCGAGCTCACCGAGTTCGGCCGCGTCGCCGCCGACGACTTCGACGCCCAGGTCAACTCGCTGACCGAGTTCTTCCCGAACCGCCAGGTCAACGACATCATGTACACCTACGACCAGGGCCTCGAGGTCCTCATCGACGAGGCGCAGTTCCGCCCCTTCGACGCCGAGTCGCAGATCGGCCGCCGGCCCGGCACCAGCCGGATCAGCGGAGCGATCCTGCCGATCTCCCGCAAGATCCCGCTGTCGGAGTTCGACCAGCTGCGCCTGCGCAACGCCGGCAACGACACGCTGATCCAGCAGCACTTCGACGACGCTGCCCGCCTGGCCCGCGGCATCGCCGCCCGCGCCCTGCGTGCACGGGGCCAGTTGCTCGAGACCGGCAAGGTCACGATCAACGAGAACAAGGTGGTCACCGAGTACGACTCGGGTCGCGCCGGCGGCCACACCATCACGACCCTGGCGGCCGACGACCGCTGGTCGGCGTACGCCACCGCCGACCCGATCGGCGACGTCATGGGCTGGTCGGACCTCATCTACGAGGCCACCGGCGTCCGTCCCGACACGCTGCTCGTGTCCTCGACGGCCATGGCCCACCTCCAGCAGGTGAACTCGGTCCGTGGCGCTTTCGTCGCTGTGGCCAACGCTCCCACCCGGGCGACGATCGCCCAAGTGCAGGAGGCGTTCCTCGCTCTCGCCGATGTGCGGGTCAGGGTGTGGCAGGCGCCGGCTGGGATGTCAGGGGTGATGAACCCGAAGAAGGTCACGCTGGTCACCGGGAGCGTCCAGATCGGGGCCACCCTCTACGGGATCCCCGTGGAGGCCACCAACCCGAAGTACAGCGCCCTGTCCACGCAGCCCGGCATCGTCGCCGGGACGTGGGAGGAGAACGACCCCGAGGTGCCGTGGACCAAGGCCGTGGGCCTGCTTCTGCCGGTCCTGTCCTCGCCGGACTCCACCCTCAACGCCCAGGTCATCGCCTGACCTGACGAGACGTAGCCGCTCAGCCCCGCCCCACCCACGGTGCGCACGCCAGGGTGGGGCTGAGCGGTTGCCCACCACCCCGAGCGACAAGGAACCCCTGATGGCTGATCTCGTGACCTACGTGTGGGCGCGGCGCACGCTCTACGGCCCCGGCAATCCGCCGCCGACCGAGCTGTGGGGCGAACTGCCCGCCGACGTGTGGGACACGCCCCCCGAGTTCGCCACCCCCGAGGAGCAGTCGCCTACCGGCAACGAGCCCCAGCCCCAGCCCCAGGCCGCCGCCGCCGACGACGCCGACGACCTGGCGGCGCTGATCGGCGGCAGCCTGCGGCAGCCGGAGCCCGCCGCCCTGGACCTGCCGGGCGACAAGGACGCGCTCCTGGCGTTCGCTGACGCCCACCACCTCGACGTGGACCGCCGCAAGGGCCCGGCGAAGCTGCGAGCCGAGATCGAGGCGGCGCTGGACAAGGGCGCGACGTGAGCGACATCGAGGCTGTGCGCGACTGGGTGGGCTCGAAGCCCGACGACCCGGCGGTGAACGCCATTCTCGCCCGCTTCGACGGGCAGTCCCACACGGTGGAGCGGGCGGCGCTGTCGATCCTGCTGCGCCGCGAGGCCGATGGCGGGCCGGCGAAGTGGTCGGTGGACGGCGACTACAGCCAGGACGCATCGGCGAACCTGAAGGCGCTGCAGGCCCGCATCGCCCGGCTGCGGGCCATCACCGGCGACTACGTGTCGGGTCTCCCGCCGCTCGAGGTGGGGCGGATCGCCGGTCCCGGGAACCTGCGCTGAGCGATGCCGCAGCCCGCGGCCAACGACGCAGCGGCACGGCGGCTGATTGACGCGTACCGCGAGGCGCACACCCAGATGCTCGCCGCCTACGAGGAGGCGCTGGCCGATCCCCGGCGGGTCCGTCAGACGGCCCGGCTGCGCGAGCTGCTGCGCACGAACGAGGCGGTCATGGACGGCCTCGTGGACGTCAGCCGGGCGTGGTGGGGCGCCACGCTGCCCGAGCTCCACGCGGCGGGAGCTCAGCAAGCCGCGTCTGTCGTGGGCTCAGCGTTCACGTGGACCCGCCCCCATGTCGACGCCGTCAACGAGTACGTGACCCGCACCTGGTCCGATGTGGCGGCGAAGCTCACGGACATCCGGGCAGAGACCCGCGCTGCGCTGCGCCGCGAGATCCAGGCCGGCACCCGTTCGGTGCTGCTGGAGTCGAAGACCGCGGCGCAAGCGGCGCGCGAGCTGGCGGAGGCGGCGGCCCGCGAGGGTCTGTGGAGCGTGCGTTACTCGAACGGGGCCCGCCACACGATGGCCGACTACTTCGACAGCGTGATCCGCACAACGACGGCCGAGGCATACAACCGGGGCTCGGTGGTGCAGACGGTGGCCGACGGGTTCACGCACGTCGAGTACTTCGACGGCGAGGATTGCGGGGTCTCCTCCCACGACGACCCGGTCAAGGCCAACGGGCTGGTCGTGGCCGTGGAGGAGGTCGTGTACCTGTCGCACCCGCGGTGCCGCCGGGCGATCATGCCGGCGACCCCCGACGGGCCGCTGGTGAACGGCGCTGACGTGGAGCTGCGCGCCGCCTCTTCGGAGCCCCCGACGATTCCGGCCCGGCGGCAGCGCGAGCCGAGGAAGCCGAGGGCGGCGCGTACGGCGCGGTCCTGACCGGTCGGCTTGCATTCGCGCCGCATCCACGGGGTGACCCCACGCTCAGCGGATGACCACCCCCACCCCACTCCCGTTCACGATCGAGGCCTTCGACAGAGCCGTACGCGCCGAGAAGGGATCGGGGCGCGTCGAGATCGACGGCACCGATGTCACCAGCTTCGTCAGCGGTGTGGCCTTCGAGGCCGATGCCCGCGATGGCGGTGTCGGTCGGGTTCGACTCGACCTGCGCCCCGGACTGGCCGGCAAGGTCACGGGCGTCGCGGTGATCGACGTGCACCTTTCACCCCGTGATGAGTCGGAGCAGTTCAAATCGGTCCTGGTCATGACGGAGGCATGGATCCGGTCGCTGGCCGGCGACGACCTGCTTGCCGCCGCGGTGCAGCATCACTTGACGTCGATGGCCGACGACCCGGGTGCCGCCACGGTGGGGGCAATCGCGGACCTGTTCCACGCCCTGTTCATCGAGCGTGATCTCGAACCCGGGGAGCCGGAGCCCACATGATCGGCGAGGCGGGCCGCGCCACGGCCGAGCAGGTCCTCGACGACACGTGCACCATCACGCGCCTCGATGGGGACGCGGCCTGGGTGCCGAGCGACCCGCTGCCCAGCGCGACGGACGAGGTCTACGCCGGGCCGTGCGCCCTGCTGGCACCGCAGGACCGCCGCCAGTCCGATGGCGGGGGCGACGAGCGGATACGCGCTACCCGCACCCTGTTGCTCCCGGTCGGTGCCGGCCCGTTCCGGAACGCCGACGTCGTCGCGGTCGCCTCGTCCACCGACCCCTTCTTCGTGGTCGACGGCGGGGAGCGGTCGCACCGGGTGCTCCAGCGGATCCAGGTCGCCTCCACGCTCGACGCCGAGGGCGTGCCCCGGTGAGCACGGCGAACGAGGTGGCCCGCGACCTCATCGGCTTCGGGGTCGCTGCGTCGGCCGGCGCCCAGGCGGTGGTCGTCAAGTTCACGGCCGTGCTGCAGCGCCGGGTCGTGGCCAACGCGTCGGGCCGCCCGGGCCCGAACGCACCGACCGGCGACTACCGGCGCTCCATCAACCGGCGCGTCATCAAGGGAACGCTGGTCTCCGAGGGGTACGTCGGCACGGATAAGCCGCAGGGCCGCCGCCTCGAACTCGGGTTCTCCGGCACCGACTCGCTCGGTCGCTCCTACGACCAGCCCCCGTACCCGCACTTCGGCCCCGCCCTGGACGAGACTGCCCCAGAGTTCAAGGCCGCGGTGGCAGCGGTCCCGGGTGCGGCGGCCAAGGGGCTCAAGCCGCTGCCGCCCCGTTCCGGGGACATCTCGTGATCGACGTCGGCGCCGTCAGTGACGCCGTGCTCGAGCTGCTCACGACTGCGGTCGGTGAGCCGGGGCGGCTGCACACCGCGCCAGCCGGGAGCCCGGTTGCGTACTTCGTGGTGCAGCGACCCCCGGGCGGTGCCCGCGACGGCTCGCTCGGCGACCCTGATGCCGACCTGCTCTACCGGTTCCGCCTCCTGGCCGTCGTCCGCCACACCGACATCGCTGTTGCGGGCCGCGCATCTGAGGAGCTGGCCGGCCGCCTCGCCGCCGCCGTTCTCGACCGGGCCACACCCCTGGTCGGCGACGGCTGGGAGGTGACGGGACGCGAGCAGGTAGCGGATGGCGGCACCGACACGCAGGGAGGGGTGGCGAACGCCACCGCTGACTTCGAGCTGCTCGTCGCTGCATCCCGTACCCCGCCGGGGTCTGGCCCGACGATCACGCCCGAAACACCCCCTCCCGGCGAGACCGACCCGGTCCTGCCTCCCCCGCCCGACGACACGCCCCCGGAGGGCTGACCTATGGCCGAGAAGTTCAACCCGCAGGGCCTCAGCAAGTACTTCTGGGTGCCGACCATCGCCGGCGATGCCGCCCCCACCGTCGAGGAGCTCGCGGCGGGTGTCGACTTGACGTGCGCGATCATGACCGACGGCGTCGAGGGCTTCGCCCGTGAGCCGCAGTACGTGGACGCCACGCCGCTGTGCGCCACCGCCGAGGAGAACGTGCCGGGCCTGGCCACCACCACGAACGGCGCGTTCACCATGCACCGCGGGTCCACGGCGGACTCCGACAACTCGGCCCTGCTCGATGCCCTGGTCGACGACATCGGCACCGAGGGCTACGTCGTCTTCAGCCTCAGCGGCGGCACGGCGGCCGGCGACCTCGTCGACGTGTTCCCCTCCACGCTCGCCTCGGTGAACCCGCAACCCGCAGTCGGCGGGCAGGTCGCCCGCTACAAGGTCGGGTTCTCCCACCAGGGCGCGTTCCGCATCAACAAGCCCCTCGGCGGCGACGCTGGCACTCCGGGGGCACCCACCGCCGTGGAGGCCACCGCTGGCGACGGCGAGGCGACCGTCACGTGGGTGGCGCCCGTCGATCCGGGCGACAGCGCGATCACCGGCTACCAGGTCGGGGTCCTCGACCTGGACAACTTGGCCGCCACCGAGGCGATCTACAACGACACGGCGTCGCCGTACACGGCGGTGGGCCTCGTCAACGAGGTCGACTACCGGATCCGTGTCCGCGCCGTGAACAGCGCTGGCGCTGGCCCCTGGTCGACCCCGGACACGGTCACCCCCAGCGCCGACTGATCGGTGCCGGGTCCGTCGGGGTGGCGGGCTCGGCACCGCACCACCCCTTCACCCCGTAGACACAGGAGACCCACCCCGTGAACGATTCCCTCGACCGCCTGACCTCTCGGCCCGCCATGGCCGACGACGTCACGCTCGCCCTCGACCCCAACGACGCTCAGCGCCTCGCAGACGCCCGCTTCCGGGTTCGACGGGCCAGCGCCGCTCTGGAGCGGGCCGAGAAGACCGTCAGCGGCGACAGGGCGTCGCACACCGCGAAGGCCGCGGTCGACGAGGCCGAGGCGGAACACCAGTCGGCCACCGAGGCGCTGGGCGACCTCGAGGCGTCGATGGTGACGTTCACCGTGCACCTGCGGGCGGTCGGGCCGCGCCGGATCGAGGAGCTGATGCTCGAGCACCGGCCGACGAAGGCCCAGTGCAGTGCGGCGCGGTCGCAGGCCAACGGCGACCCGAAGGCGGACCCGGAGTTCAACGAGGACACGTTCCCGCCCGCCCTGCTCGCCGAGGCAGTCACCTCGATCACCTACTCCGACGACGGGCCACCCGTTGAGTCGCTGTCGCTGTCGCAGGCCGCCGATCTGTGGAGGAGCCCGTGGCCGCAGGGCGACCGGCTCCTCGTGCTGCAGACGGCGATCATGCTCAACCAGGTGACCAGCTCTGTGGGGGACCTGGGAAAAGGCTGACCGCCGACGCCGGCTTCGCGCTGGCCATGGACTACTGCGCACCCCGCGGCATCCCCTACGGCGTGTTCCTCGACTGGTCGCAGCTGTCACGCGACGCTGCCCTGGCCTGGCAGGAGCGTGAGAGCGCCCGCTGCTCCTCGTGCGGCCAGGTCAAGGCCGACTGGATGACGACCGGCGATGATGGGGAGCCCGTCGAGGCAGTGCCGCCCCCGCTGGTCGTGGCCGACCACTGGTGCCCGGGCTGCGAGGCCCTGCACCGGCACCGCAAGGCGGCTGGCGACGAGGAGCGGCCCGGCATCCACCCCGGCTTCGCGCCAGCGCCCGTGACCGTGCATCCCGGCTGAGAGGGCGGGGTCAGCGGACCCTGCGCTGATGGGTCCCTGGCGCACCATCTCCGTCGCGCTCAAGGCCGACGCATCGGGGATCGTCCGCGGCACCGCGACGGGGTCGGCTGCGGTCAAGAAGTTCGGGGCGGACTCGGAGCGCACGCTGCGCCAGCACGAGCAGTCGGTCGGGCGGGCCGGGTCGAAGTGGCGCTCCGTCGGCAAGGTGGTGGCCGGCGGGCTCGCCGTCGTCGGGATCGCCCTCGGCCTCTCGCTCCGTGAGGCCATCGCCTGGGAGTCCGCGTTCGCCGGCGTCGCCAAGACCGTCGACGGCACCGCCGCCGAGCTGGCCGAGCTCGAGGGCGGCCTGCTGTCGATGGCCCGCCACCTCCCGGCGACGCGCACCGAGATAGCGGGGGTCGCCGAGGCGGCGGGCGCGCTCGGCATCGAGCGCGAGGCGATCCTCGGCTTCACCGAGACGATGATCGGCCTCGGCGAGGCCACGAACCTCACGGCGGACGAGGCGGCGACGATGCTCGCCCAGTTCGCCAACATCATGGGGACCAGCCAGGCCGAGTTCGAGGGCCTGGCCGACACGCTCGTCCACCTCGGCAACAACGGGGCCTCCACGGAGCGCGAGATCATGGCGCTCGCCCTGCGCCTCGCCGGCATCGGCACCACCGTCGGGCTCACCGAGAACGAGGTGTTCGCGCTAGCGAACGCCATGGCGTCGATGGGCATCGACGCCGAGCTCGGCGGCGGCGCCCTGTCGCGGGTGATGCGCAAGATCGAGATGGCGGTCGCCGGCGGCGGCGAGAAGCTCGCAGCCTTCGCCGAGGCCTCAGAAATGTCCGCCCAGGAGTTCGCGGCCGCCTGGGAGAACGACCCGGCGAAGGCGCTGCAGTCCTTCCTCGAATCGATGAAGGACGTGCAGGACGCCGGCGGGAACATGTACGGCGTCCTGGCCGAGCTGGGCATCAAGGGCTCCCAGGATGTCGACGTGATCGGCCGGCTGATCGCTGGCAGTGACGGACTGGCCGCCTCGTTCCGCGACGCCGAGGAGGCAGCGGGAGCGCTGGCCACCGAGGTGGAGAAGCGGTACGCGACGGCCGAGGCGCAGCTGCGGATCTTCATGAACCGCGTCACCGACGTGGCCCGCATCGTGGGCGCCGCGCTGATCCCCATGATGCTCGCCGCGCTCGCCGCAGTGGAGGCGTTCGGCCGCTGGATGCTGTCGGTGGGCATCGTGGCCGCCGAGAAGCTCGAGGGGGCCTGGGGGGACCTGCAGGACGCCGGCGAGAACATCGTCGATCTGTTCGGGTCGCTGTGGGCCGGTGCGAAGCCCGTGGTGACGATCCTGGGCCAGCTGGGGGGTGCACTGGCCATCGTCGGGCTCCGCTCGTTCGCGTCGCTGCTGGAGGCGACCACGGGGTTCCTGGCCGACCACGAGGAGCTCGTCGTGGCCATCGGGGTGGCTTACGCCGGGTGGAAGATTGTCGGCACCATCAGCGGCGTGTCCGGGGCGCTCGCCCTCATGGAGGTCCGAGCCCGGGTGGCGTTCAAAGCCCTGGCGGCGTCCAACTTGGGCACCATCGGCTCCGGTGCGGCCGACGTAGCCCGCAACCTGCTCACCGTCCCTGACGCCAGCGACCGGATGGCTGCCGGAGTGTCCACGGGCTTTGCCAAGATCCGCACCGGCCTGAACGGTTTGGCGACCAGCGTTGGTCCCGTGAACGGCGCCCTGCTCGGCGTCGCCATCGGGGCGGGTCTCGCCTTCCGGTCCATCCAGATCGGAGCAGCGGCGGCGGAGAAGAGGGTCGCCGAGTTCATCGACACACTCCAGATCGACCCCAATGACCCGCAGTCAGTGGTCAGCGGCTTGGAGGCGATCTCCGACCGGGCGAAGGAGCTGGAGAAGCAAGCGGAGGATCCATGGGACAACAAGGGCGGTCCGTGGTGGACCCGTCCCCTCGTCAGCAAGAACACCCTCGACCGGATGAATCCGTTCAACGAGAACGAGATCCAGGACGCCCGCGACGAGCTGAAGCTCCTGGGTGCCGAAAGTGACCGGATTTCGATCGCCTTCGTCAAGAACGCTCGAGCGGCGGTCCTGTTCGGCAAGGCCAACAAGCTGAGCTACGAGGAGGTCCGCTCGGCGGCCCGCCGCGCCGGCATCGACATCTCCACCGCGTTCGACGAGAACGGCAACGCCAGCAAGGAGTTGCAGGCTGCCATCGACGAGGCCACCGAAGTCGGCGAGTCCGGCCTGGTGAGCCTGTCTGAGGCCGCCACCATGTCAGCGGACGAGCTCGATCTGGTCAAGGAGTCCCTGGAGCGCATCAGGACCGCGGGCGAGGCCGCTCAGTCCGCCTGGTCGTCGTGGTCGTCGATCCTCGGCGTCACCGATGACCCGGTGGACGCCGCGGCCGTGGGCCGGTCTCAGAAGATGGTCGACGATGCCCGGGAGCGGGTCCGTGAGGCGGAGAAGGAGGCACGGGTGGGCGGCCAGTCTACCGACGAGGCGCAGCGCACGGCTGACGCCCTCGCAGACGCCCGTGCGGCCCTCGTGGACGCCACCGCCGCCCACTCGGACCTGCTGGCCACTGACAGCCCGCTCAACTCCGACAAGGTCAAGCAGTTCTACGACGACCGGCTCGCCGAGGCCCGAACGTTCACCGACAACATGAACACCGCGATCGAGGCCGGCTACGACCCACAGCTGCTGTCACGGCTGATGCAGGCCGGCCCTGAGGCGGCGGGCCCTGTGCTCGCTGCACTCGTCGAGGACACGAGCGCCGCGTACGTCGCGTCGATCAACGAGGCGGAGACGAAACTGGCCGAGTTCACCGTCTTCGCCACCCGTCAGGCGCAGCTCACCCAGCGCGCCATCGAGGTCGGCGGACGCCAGATGGCAGAGGACCTGGGCACGGCGATGGCCATCGAGCAGATGTCGATGGCCAACCCGAACCTCACCGGCAACGAGATCGCCACCAAGCTGGGCATCAGCTTCGCCGACGCCCAGCGGGTCATCGACAACTACGGCCTCGAGGTGCGGGTCTACTCGGACACCGAGACGGCGAAGGAGCAGATCAACGCGTTCACAGCGGAGCGGCGCGAGGCCCTGATCGGCGTCGACACCGACACCGAGGCTGCCGAGAAGGCGTTCAGACAGCTGGCTCGGGACCGCACCGTCAAGCTCTCCCTCGACGCCCCCTGGCTCAAAGATGCCTCCTGGTGGGACGACTTCGCCGCCGGGGGCAAGGCGCCCTGGTTTCTCGGCAACAGCAACAGCAACCGCTGGGGCGGGATCACCTCCTACGCCACGGGCGGGATCAAGCGGCACGCGATGGTCGGCACCGGCCGGGGCCTCGTGCACTGGGACGAGCCCGAGACCGGCGGCGAGGCCTATGTGCCCCGCTACGGCAACCGGTGGCGCTCCATCGGCGTGCTGGCCGAGGCCGCGGGCTGGTACGGGATGGCGCTCACCCCCAAGGCCGCGAACCAGCAGCCCCCCGCCCCGCGGCCCGTCCCCTACAGCGGCGCCCTCGTCCCGGCTGCCAGCTCCAGCGTCGACAACAGCCGCCGAGCGGAGGTCACCCAGCACTTCCACGAGCCGTACCGGTCGCCGTCGAGCGTGCAGCGCGCCACCGAAGCCGCGCTCGGCGTGTACGGGTGACAGGCATCCCCCGCATCCCAGCCCCCCGCCTGGAGGGTTGAGCCATGGGCTCCATCGAGTGGGACGGCTACGTGCTCGGCGACCTCGCCGACGGCCACGACTTCACGATCGGCGGGAAGGTCGGCGTCAAGGGCCTCGGCACCTCCCCGCGCGACACCGTGCTCACCCCCAACCGCAACGGCGGCGACACCCGCGGCGAGTCGACCGCGCGCTCCCGGCTCATCGAGGTCGATGACCTCAGAGCCAAGGACCGGGCGACCGCCCTCGCCTTCCTCGGCACCATGGGCGCCATCGCCCCCGACGGCGAACGGCCGCTGATCCTGCGCGGCCTCATCTGGGGCGACCCCGAAGACGAGGACGGAGGCGCCGTCCAGGCATGGGTCGGCCCGGAGCGCGCCGACCCCACCATCGATGTCCAGGCCGTCGGCCTCGACGACTGGCGCATCACCGCCGCCACGTGGATCGCCTCGGACCCGACGTTCTACAGCGTCGACGCCACAGTCATCGCCGGCTCCACCCCTCACACCGACCAGGCGCTCCCGTTCACGAACACCGGCAACGGAGCGACGCTCAACGGCCGGGCGTGGACCTGTGCCATCACCGCCGCGGGCGCCAGCGTCTACTCCCCCTACGTCGACCTCGGCGACCAGCGGGTCACCTGGGCCGGTCTGCGCCTCCACCCCGGACAGACGCTCCGCATCGACCGGCACCGCCACTCCTGGGTCGGGTCGCTCGGCGTCGACGCCTACCGCCACTCCCACGGCACCCCGAACCCGGACTGGCCCGTGTTCGAGCCGGGCCTCAACGAGTTCGCAGTCGGCGCCAACGCCGGCCCCCTCACCGCCGCCCTGACCGCGAGGTCGACGTGGGTGATGTAGCCCTCCTGCTCGACGGCGGCGTCTCCCACCCGCTCGCCACCGGCATAGACGTCTACCCCGTCTCCGCCCCGCTGGCATCCCCGGAGCCCCCCGGCCCCGGGGACCCGGACACGCCCCCCGCCCCGGCGGTGCCGCGCCGCCACGGCCGGCGCCTCACCCTCATCGCTGCACGGGCCATCACCCACGACCCGATCACCCACATGGGCTCCGCCGACATCGAGTGGTTCGACGACCCGATCGGCCTGGAGCCCTCGACGATCAGCGCCACCGTGTCACAGGAGGACCCGGCGTGGGCGCTCCTCGGCGGCGCACAGGTGCGCATGGGGCGCCGTAGCCGGCGGCTGTTCCCTGACGACGACGGCCAGCTCGAGTGGCAGGTGTGGGATGAGCGCAAGCTCGTCGCCTCCGGCGTCACCGGACAGCCGGCGGCCCTCGAGAGCGGTCTGCTCCACATCACCGCCCGCGGTCCCGAGTCCGTCCTCCAACCCCGCTCTGTCGGCGCCGGCGGCACCGTCGACCTCCTCGGCGGGCGCGGGTCGTTCCCGACAGCGTCGTTGGCCGGGTGGTTCATCGGGAGGCTCGCCACCGGATGGACCAGCTCCACGGTGTTCGACGGCGACCGCGCCCTCACCGTCAACGGGTACGGCACCGTGGCCACCCCGTGGGTGCGGGTAGCCGGCGCAGCGTCGCGGTGGCAGGACATCCGCTCTGCCGCCATGGTGATGCTCCCGGCCTCCCAGGCCGCCGTGTTCGTCGAGACCCAGGTGCGCCTCCCGGGCGGCACGATCGTGCGGGCCGACATCACCGCGGCGGGCAAGGGGCAGTCGGCAACCCACGCAGGCAAGCCGGACTGGCAGCAGGTCGTCGGCAGCGCCAGCCTCCCCCCCTCTACCGGCAGCTACCAGGTGTGCTCCCTCATCACTGCGCTCTCGTCGGATCCGATCGTCCTCGACCGCATCGTGATCACCCAGGACTACTCCACCGGCTCGATCGACCCGCTGGAGCTCTCCGACTTCCCGCCGCGCATCATGATCGCCGCCCAGGAGCCGGAGTCGGGCGGCTGGCTCGGCATCACCACCCGCAAGCGCTCGAACACCGGCGTGCTCCGCCAGCTCTCCTGGCCGCACTCATCGACGCCTGCCACCCTCGACATGCTCAACGCCGTCGCCCAGACGGCGGGGGGACCCGACCTGTGGTGCGACGCCGGCTGGACGCTCAACATCGCGGCGCGGCAGGGCCGGGACCGGCGGGACTACGCGCTCACCGACGACGTGATCATCGACGCCGTACCCACATGGGACCCGGCCGGCCGCCACCGCGACCTGCTCGTGCTCACCGGCTGGGGCGCCGGGCCGACCCGCGCTGCCATCGGCTACAGGGGCCCGGCAGCCCCGGGGCGCCGCCGCCGGCGCCGCGAGGTCTCCGCGCCGGCCGAGCTCACGTTCCGCGAGGCGGAGCGGTGGGGCGCCGCCGAGCGGGCGCGCAGCGACCAGCGCCACCGCGAGATCGACGTGACCGTGCCGTACTGGATGGGCGAGCAGCTGGCGACCGGCGACGGCCTGCTCTGCGCCACCGCCTACGGCCGTCTCGCCGAGCTGGGCGCCGTGCGCATCGCGAACCGTACGTTCCTCCCGAAGGCGGAGACGTGTGTGCTCACCGTCGCCGACGACCCTGTAGTGGCCCTCTGATGGGCGACGGTCCAGCGAGGATCCCAGGCCTCGAGTCGCTCATCGGCGGCGGCACGCGCGGGGTGCTCGGCGGCACCTACCCCGACGAGATCCGGCGGGGCCGCGGCGGGCGGGCGGCGCCTGCGCCCGGACCCGGGCGCCGCGAGGCGAGGTTCAGCCGCCGCGGCCCCGCCGACGAGCCCAGTCCGGTCTCCGAGGCGTTCTGGCTCACCGAGCCGGGCATCCTCATCGCCGCCCAGGGCGTTCTCAGCGTTCCCGGCTCGTCGACCACCGTCGTCACCGCCTACCGCAACGGCAGCCCGATCGGCACCCTCACCTGGACGTCAGGCGCCCAGGTGGCGTCCGCCTCGTTCGGTGACCCTTTCGACGCCCGCACCGACCTGCTCACGGTCGACTGCACGGCCGCTGGCACTGGGGCCGCCGGGATCTCGCTGTGCTTCGAGTTCGTGTAGCCGCATCCAGCCCCGGTAGGCGCACCGCTGATCCCCTGGCGCGGTGATCCACCGCTCCTACGCCGGACGCGAGGCGACCCTCGACGGCACCACCATCACCCTCGCCGTCATGGGGCCGGACTACACGCCGAGCTTCGACGACGACCTCCTCGACGACATCGCCGCCTACGAGGTGTCCACCGATGACGCCCCTGGGTACGCCCGGTCCACGTTCCCTGCCGTGTGGACCACCGCCGTTCCTCGCCTCGACGTCGGCAACGAAGGGCGCCTCGCAGGGGTGTTCGACCTCGACGGGGCAACGGTCGGCGGCTACGTGATCGCTGACGACGACGGCGTCATTATCGCCGACTTCCCGCTGACGGCGCCGGCTGCGGGCTACGACGGGTGGCCGGTCACGTTCATGCAGGGGGTTCTCGGCCCCGTCGACTTCGCCGAACTGCTGGGGCGGCTCGCACAGGTCGAGGCCCGCACGGTGGCTGGTGTTGCTGCGGTGGCCGGTGATTACCCGGCTCCGGCGTTGGCGGAGGCTCTGGCCGGGTTCCTGCCGTCCCCGAGCGGTGGCCTGACCGGTTGGGCGGTAGCGGTCGAGGCCGATGGTGTGTGCGACATCGCCGGGCTGGCTGCCGCGTCTCCGGCTTCGGTGTACGGGGCTCTGATCACCAGCGAGGCGCCTGGGACGGTCGAGATCGTGCTCCCGGACCCGACCGGGTCGGGGGATCTGCGGCTGCTCGTGTCCACCGGCGACCAGCCGCTGGACACGATGGCCGAGTTCGAGTTCACGTTCGTCGGCGACGGGGACTGCGTCGTGGTTGCGCCCCCGGACCTGACCACGCTCGGGCAGGGGTTCGTCGCCTGGCCACAGGGCCCGAACTGGCTGATCTCCCCGATCGTCAGGGCGCAGGACGTCTCCGGTCCGGGGTCGTCGGGTGACGGGCATGTCGCGCTGTTCGACGGCACCTCCGGGCGGCTGCTCGCTGACGGCGGAGCGACGGGCGCGGCGGGCCTGGCTGTCCTGGCCGAGGCGACGGAAGCTGGTGCGCGAACTGCTCTCGGTCTCGGCGGCGCGGCTGTGGTCGACGTCGACACCGATGTGCACCTCGCTGGCGACTCCGACACGAAGGTGCCGTCGCAGAAGGCCGTACGGGCGCACGCGTCGAGCTTCGCGGCCGTGCACCGCTCCGGCACTGCGGGGGGTAGGCGGATCTCGACCTACGGTCCCTGGCAGGCCGCGGCCATCGCCAGCTTGGCCGGTGTCGGCTACCGTTCGTACGCTCCGATCTTCCTCCCCGCCGGCACCTACCAGACCCTGCACGTGTACTGCACTGCCGTCGGGGACGCTACGTGGCGGCTCGGTCTGCACAGCCCGCACGCGGCCGACCCGACCCGGCCCGGCGCCGTCCACACCGATGCCGGGGTCATCGACCTGTCGATCGGCACCGGCCTCCTCGGGTTCACCGGCCTGAACATGGTCGTCCCCCATGACGCTTGGTTCCACCCCGTCGCCCAGGTCGAGACCTACAGCAGCAACCCGAGTGTGGCCGGCACCAACGGCACGTCCTCGGCGCCCTGGGGGGCACCGATCCTCGGCTTCCCCGGTGACCATTCCAGCTATCTGCGCAGCTACTTCGGGTACCTCGACCAGTCGAGCTCGTCGGCGGGCGCTCTGGCTGCCGCCAACGCGGTCACCGGCAACCCCAGCACCGGGCTGGCCCACGGCGGCTACATCCCCCGCTTCTGGATCGGAGCCTGAGCCCCATGCGCATCATCAACTTCAACCCTGACGGCACGGTGGCCGAGGACTACGACGACGGCATCGTCCCGTCGGACGAACCGTTGAGCAACGCCGAGCGCTTCGCCCAACTCCCCGCCGATCAGGCTGAGGCGATCCTGACACTGTCGGTGGGGCTGCTGATGGAGGCTGGTCCGGTCTGGGACGCCACCACGGCGATGTCTGACGACACCCCCGGCAAAGCCGCTCTGCTCCCGATCGCCGGTGCGCTGCTCGACGCGGCGCTCCCACTGCTCGACCCCGAGACCTGAGGAAGACCCGGGATGACCGAGTACGCGCTGGTCCCCGTCGAGGGCGCCGCCCACGACCCGACGGTGAGCCTCGTGATCATGGCCGGCGCCGCCCACGCCCTGGATCACACGCCGCAGGTCGGCGTGTGGACCGTGCCCGATGACGTCCACTCATTCACGCTCCGGGCCGGCGGCGCACCGGCGACCCCGTACACCGCCGGGTTCGACCCGGTGACCTACCCGGTCGAGCACGCGGTGATCTGGGATGTGCCGTGCACACCCGGGGATCAGTGGCTCCTCGAACCCGGAGACCCGGGCACGGCTCCATCGGTCGCCTTCGGGGGCCGCGGCACCCTCTCCGGCGGCGCAGGACGGTCGGTGCCGTTCCCGACAGTCGACGACCCCACGGGCATCGCCGGCGGCGGCGCCTCGATCCTGTCGCGCCGCCGGGGCACCGATGAGGTCTTCGCGGTCCTCGGCGGCCAGGGCGGGATCGGTGTCGACAACGACAGCCACCGCATCCCGACCATGATCGTCGACGAGGCACCGCCCGGACCCGTCGACTACGGCGGCTTCACCGACCTCACCGGTGCCAGTCCGGGTGCCAGCCAGGGACCGTTCTACGGCGGCGGCGGCGGTGGCGGCATGCCCGGTGGGGCAGCGGCCGCTGCCGATTCGCTGGCCGGTGAGTCGGGCGGCTCGTACCTGCCGGTCGCGTCCCACACCAGCGCAGGCGGTCCGCCGTCGCCCGACTCGTACGCCATCGCGAACACCGGCACCTGGACACCGGGCGGCTTCGCGTACGGGATCGTCTCCATCTACTACTGGACCCCCGCACCCGCCGCCGGCGGCTGGTCGATCGACGCCATCGAGTTCTAACCCCCGTGACCTGAGGAGGTCCCACCCATGACCAGCTTCATCCGTGCCGCCGCGATCCGAGCGGCCCGTACCGCAGCCCAGACCGCCGTCGCCCTCCTGGGCACCGGCGCCCTGAACATCGTGGACATCGACTGGCAGCAGATCCTCGGTGTCTCCGCCGGGGCCGCCCTGGTGTCGGCGCTGACGTCGATCGCCACCGGCCTCCCCGAAGCCGAGGACTGAGCCGGTGGCTGTCGCCCTCGACATCCACGACCGGCGCGTCTTCGACGAGGCGTACCAGCTCGGTCCGGCTGTCGACCGGTTCCTGCGCCGCATGCGGACCCGTCAGATGCTCGACTCGGGGCTGCTCGACCAGGACGTGGTGGACGACCTGCGGCAGGCGGCCGCCGCGATGCGCCGTGCCCGGATGGACCGCGTCTGGTTCGCACGCCACCCCGAACCCGATCCCTGGCCGCGCTTCCACCTGTTCCGAAGGAGCACCCGATGACCGAGCACCGCATCATCCCCCGGTCCGAGTGGAAGGCCCGGCACCCCAACGGTGCCGGGCCTGCACCGCTGCCCGCCAACGGGGTCCGGCTCCACCACTCGGTCACCATCGCCCCCGACCTGATCCCGCCGTTCACCGACGACTACGCGGCGGTCCGGCTCCTCGAGGACATCGGCCACGCCCGGTTCAAGCGCGGCATCTCCTACACGTTCCCCATCACCCCCGCCGGGCTGATCTTCGAGGGGCACTCGGTCGACCGGCTCGGTTCCCACACGGGTGGCCGCAACTCGATCGAGCGGGCCATCGCGTTCGTCGGGAACTACGAGACCGACGTCCCGACCGCCGCCCAGATCGACGCCGCCGGCTGGCTCCTGGCCCACGGCTACCTGTCCGGGTGGTGGAAGGCCGCCCCGCTGCTCGGCGGACACCGGGACGTGAAAGCCACCGCCTGCCCCGGCAAGAACGCGTACGCGGCGATGGACGAGATCGACCGGCTCGCCAAGCAGTACGTCGACCAGCTCACCAAACCCACCCAACCCCCGACACCGAAGGACTGGTTCGACATGGCCACTGAAGATCAACTGCGCAAGATCGTCCGCGAGGAAGTGCGAGCGGAGACCGGGCCCATCCGCGGGTTCATCGCCGCCCTCCTCGAAGCCGCCGAGAAGGTGAACTTCCAGTTCATGGGGACCGGCGCGAAGCGTCTCCGCGACCGCGCCGGCCACCTCAACCCGTACCGCAAGGGCTGAACCCGGCGTGGACCCCGCAGCGATCCGTGACGTCGCCACCCTGATCGCCGCTGTCGCCGCTGCCCCCGTGGCGCTCGCCGCTGCGTCGCGGGTGCCGGTGATCCGCCGCCCCGGCCAGTGGCTGTGGCGGCGCCTCGTCGCCGAACCGGTCACCGTGTGGGCGCACCGCACCCTCGACGAGTCCCCGCTCGGTCGGCGGCTCGAAGCGGTCGAGCACGAGGTGCGCACCAACGACGGGTCGTCGCTGCGCGATGTCGCAGACCGCACCGAGGCGGGGATGGGGCGCATCGAGCAGCGTCTCGCTGACGGTGACGAGCACCTGGCCAGTCTCGATGGCCAGGTCGCCGCGGTCCGCTCGACCCTGGAGGAGCACCTGTCCGACTGAGCGTTCCCGCCGTCACGAACACCGAAGCGCCCCGGCCCTGATGGGTCGGGGCGCTCCTTCGCGTTTTCGGGACGGTGCCCGTGCCCCACGACTCGGCCGAGGTCCGAGACACGGACACCAACAGGAAGAGGCACGGCAGCCCGCCCCGGTGACGGCCTGCTACCCATCAGGAGCAGGGGTGCGGGTGTCACCCCTGGTGGGCATCCTGGGTCGGGTGGAGCCGTCGGACGTCAGCTGGGAGCGCGGGCACGCGTTCGGTGTCGCCGGCCGGTCCTGGCACGCCATCACATCGGACGCACCTCATGGCGGCGCAGCACACGTCGTCGCCTACGAGAGCACGGTGTGGTTGTTCGACGGCGGCCACAACCGGATCAGCGAACACGCCACGGTGGCCGCCGCCATCGAAGCCGGCACCGCCTGGATCATCGACGACCGGGCCCGCAACGGCACCCTCCAACAGCAGCGCGACCGGCGGCACCGCGCCGAAGCCGACGCACGCTGGCGGTACCGCTACGGCACCGATGACCCCGAGGTCGCACGCGACCACGGCTGGGACCAGGACATGGAGCCCGACCCGGACCGGTGGCATGACGACCGGTGAGCGGGTCAGCCCACCGCCGGGCGGCTCACGCCGCCGCGCTCCCCTGCCGGGCCAGGGCCTCGAGGTCCAGATCGTCCAGCTCGACACCGGCACGTTGCCGCGCACCGGCCATCCGTGCCCGGCCCGCCCACTCGGCGCTCCTCCAGTCGTGGCGGGCACGGCACGGGAGCTGCCCGCAGATCGGCGGGGGTGGCGCATCGACACCGTCGGTCTGCTTGATGCGGTAGCGGAACTTGGCGCGGCACACCTTGCAGCGGGCGTCGCCCATCTGGGCCTGCGCCTCGCCCTCACCGCGGCGGGCCCGGGTCATCGGGAGGCCTCATAGCTGGGGTGGCCGAGCTCGCCAACCGTCGGCTCCAACGGCTGGAGGCCGGGGAGCACCATCTGCTCGCTCACGCCGCTTCGCTCCCCAGGTGGCTGCGGAGCCGGCCGGCGATCTTGAGCCACCGTTTCCTGGCCGACTCGCGCGACACGCCGTTCGCCGCACCCGCCAGTTCGAACACGGCGTTGCGCGCCCGGTCTCCGGTGGGGTCGGTAATGGCGTCGAACAGGTCGCGGTCGAGCTGGTCCTCGCACACGACGGCGCGCAGGCCGAGCACCTCGCCGAGGCGGAGCCGGTCCTCTGCTGCCTGGTCCCAGTCGAACGGATCCGCGATGACAGCAGCCAGCGTGCCGCCCTCCTCACCCCTCGGGGCGTCGAGCGAGAGCGGAGCGGCCGGGAGCGTCCTCGTGCGGCCGCCGTGGAACCGGCGGGCCTCGCGGCCGCCGTAGGCCCCCTGCCCGTTCTGGATGGCGGAGCGGAGCCACGGAGCGGCGTAGGTGGAGAACCGGTAGCCCCTCGACGGGTCGAACCTGCGCACGGCGTGCGCCAGCCCGAACACGGCGTCCTGGTAGGCGTCCGCCTTCGTGTAGCCCGCCCCGTCGGCGTCCGGAAGGTGGCTGCCCCAGCGGGTCACCGCCCAGCCGCACAGGCCGAGGTTCGCCTCCACCATCGCCGCCTGGGGGGCCGTCAGCGGGGTCACGCCGCCGCGCTCCCGGCTTCGGTGATGGTCGCTGCCTCGGTGGTCCCGGCCCACGCGCCGGCGGTGTGTCCATCTGGCCGTGCCAGCGTCACCAGGCCGGCGTCACGGAGCCGCTGCACCACCGACGCCGACACACACGGGCGGGCGGCGTCGGTGGTGTTCGAGCAAGCCACCGACGGGTGGGCGGCGACGATGGCCAGGGCGCGGCGCTGGGGGTCGGTCAGGGTCACGCCGCTTCCTCCCGCGCCTGGCGCTCATCCTCGGTGAGCCCGCCCCAGACGCCTTCCTCGCCGACCCCCGCCTCAGCGCACTTCGCGGCATGCGGGCAGGTGGCGCAGACCGCCCTGGCGGCCTCGATGGTCTCCGTGTCGGACGGGGCCGGGAAGAACAGCCACGACGGCACCTCGGGGCGCCGGCACGGCGCTGTGCGCATCCACGGCCGGGTGGCATCGGCGAGGACCGGCAGCTCGTAGTCGATAGTCTCCGGTTCGGCTTCGATCCGGGCGAGCGCCCGGTAGTGAGCCCTGGCCTCCCGTTCGGCGAGTCGGCGGAGGGCGTCGCGCCTCTCGGCCGCCTTGTCGATCTGCGGCTGCGGGTGCAGCCCGAACCGGGAGCGGCGCGGCGGCACCGGCTGGTCGAGCAGCGCCTTGACCGCTCGGGCGTTGCCGGCGGTGACCGAGCGGCGGCTCAACTGGAGTGCCCGGCCGTCCTGGCCGATCGCCCGACTGATCGCGGCCTTCGTCCAGCCCCGATCGAGGAGGGTGGCGATGATCTTCCACGTCGGCCCCGCCGGGACCCGTGCGCCGCCGGCCTGCATCGTCCCGGTGACGGTCAGCAGCTTGTCGGCCGTGGCGGGGCGGACCCGCTTCGACGGCCCCCGGCCGGGCACGCCGTAGACGAGCTTCCACAGGGTGCCGTGGGCGATGCCCGACCGGTAGTGGGTCAGTTTGAGATCACCGGGCGATCACGACCGCTATGGCGATCACGATCGGGATCGCCAGAACAACCAGGCCGAGCGCGAGGACGCACCCGCCGCCCTCGACAAACGAGAAGCCGAAGCTGGGCATCTCCCACCTGGCGTCGGCCGATTCAGTTGAGCGAGGGCGTTGCCAAGCGAGAAACGCAATCACAACGCCCGCGATCCCAGCAAGCGCCGCCAGCACCGTCGCCACAACCATCACCCCGTCCACGGACGGGTTCTATCAGTCGAGCAGCGAGGCGATGTCGGTCAGCGACCAGATGCGGTCGGACACGCCAGCGGCCATTGCGGGGGTTCGCTTGATGTTCGGCTGATCTTCCAGCCGGATCGTCAGCGACTGGTGCGGGCGGGCGAAGTTGTAGTGCAAGTAGTGGAGGCTGACCGCGTGGGTCAGGTTCTCGACCTTCTTGGAGAACCCGTTGGTCAGCCGGGTGAACCGGCGCATCCCCATCCGCATGGTGAGGTTCTGGCGCTCGACGTAGCTCGTCGAGATGTGGGCCGGGTCGGGCTCGCCGTTCAGGACGTTGATGTCGATGACCTTGCAGGAGGCGGGCGAGTACTTGCGCCGCTCCTCCTCGGTCGGGTTCTTGTACTCCTTGATGATCTGCGCGTAGTCCACGTTGTCCCGCCACAGGGCGTCGATCACCACGGGGTAGGCACCGAACCCGTCCGACGTGATCTGGATGCGCTTGCCGGGCAGCAGCCGTGAGCGCAGGTCGGTCAGGAAGGTGAAGCAATCCTCCGTGGTGCGCTCACCGACCAGCCACGACGGGACCAACTTCGTCTCAGCGTCGATCGCCGTCCACGTCCACACGTCGCCGTAGCCGTACTCGCCGCGGTGCTCGTCGGGGATGTTCTTCTGCTTGGAGTAGCAGAACGACCAGATCTCGTCGCACTCGATGATGTTGCAGTCGAGGTTCTGGAACTCGCCGTCCATGTACTCGGCGCATGCCTCGCCCAGATCGACCAGCAGCTTGGTCACCGTGTTCTTGGCCACGCCCGTGGTGCGGGTGATCGCCCGGATGGACATGCCCTCCACCAGCCCGCCGATGACCTGCCCTCGTCGCTCCGTGCTCAACCGGTTCATACTGACCATTATGCATGATCGGTCAGGAAGCGGTCAAGCAAACGGGTCAGTTAGCGAGCACACGCCTCGTCGGATTCGGGGGCAGCGTGGAGCAGCCTCCGTGAGTGCGGGCTGGCCAACTGGTAGCCACGCTGGGCCACGCCACGTCGGCGCAGGTCGGAGACGGTGCGAAGTGCGTCCTCGACCTGGCCGAGGTCCGCCTTGGAGTTCTTCGCGACTTCATGCTTTGCCCGCTGAGACTTATCCATGTCCGAGATACCCCCCATCGCAATCAATCATCAGATATTGGTGACCCCGACGCATCCGGTAGTCATTGAGTAGCGTACCATACCCCGTCAAGGCTTCCTTCAAGTCCGGCGCGGCATCTATGTCCTCGATACGTAGCTGCAATTCACGCCTGGCAACCTCCATAGAGATTCCTCGGCTGTGAGAATGCCAGTGGGAGGTTTCGTTCAACTTCTTGGCAATGGACTTCGCCCGGCGAGCCCGCATCGCGGCTGTCACCTTCTTGCCAGAAGATTCCGTCTTCTCCCAGTTCTTGAACTTGTACTTCACCAACCATTCCTCAAGAAGGGCTATGGACAGATCCCTGGCCTGCTCGAACTGGTAGAGCTCGGCTGGATCGAACCGATCGATCATGTACCCGATCTCAGCCGTGGTCAGGTCACCCTTTGCGGACTTGCGCACCAGTCGTTCGTACTGTTCCAAGTACCCCAACGCTGGCACCAGCCGTCCGTCTGGC
The DNA here is from genome assembly GCA_964501845.1 of uncultured Iamiaceae bacterium. GTDB lineage: Bacteria > Actinomycetota > Acidimicrobiia > Acidimicrobiales > Iamiaceae > Aquihabitans. The sequence goes on along the minus strand of CAZCVS010000002.1, from coordinate 6,393 downwards.
ATGGGAAGTTGCGGGTCGATCGGCCCAAGGGTCGATGCATAATCCATATAGATAGAGTCGCCACACATCGTCAGGACGGTGCCTGCCGACATGGCGTAAGAAGTGATTAGGAAGTCGACTGTTTGATAGTGATACCGAAGGATATTGGCGATTCTTTCTGTTTCTTCAATCAACCCGCCCCCCGTCTCCAACAGGAACGCAAGCGACTCGCGCTTGTCTTTCCGGAGTTCGAGCGCGTCCTTGATGTGCGCGGTGGCGTGCGAGTCGATCGGTCCCGAGTACGCAAGGACGTCCGAGTCCAGCACCCTTTCCAGCGCAAGCCGTCGAGACCGAACCTCGGTCTCAATGACTGCGTTGGCATCATGCAACGTGTCCGCCATTCTTCCCCCCCCCAAGAGTTGTGGGCAGGAGAGTAGCGGCTAGTCGTCCTCAGGTGAGGACCATCGCGCCGACGCCGCCTTCTTGGCGATCGCTGACCGTTGCTCGGCCGTCAGCGACTCGGCGCGGGCCTTGCCGCCCTTCTGCCCGCCCAACCGGCCCAGCTCGACCGCAGCCGGGTTCTTACCCTCGTAAGGGTCGTCGCCCTCGTCGTCGGGATCGGTCGCCTGTGCGACGATCGCGGCAGCGAGCGAGTTCATGTCGGCTGGCTTCTTGGACTTCTTGGCCATGCCGTCCATCCTCACGGCCGATGCCCGACCGGTCAAGCACCGCCGATTTCAAACTGACCCACTACCGCCCGACCGGACGGCGATCGTCTTGAGGCCGACGCCCTGGCTCATGAGCTCGCGGACGTGGAGGCGCGCTGGTTCGGCGTCGATGTAGGGCGGGGCGACTCGGCGGGCACGCTCGCGCTCGTAGGCGGTGTTCGCCGCCGAGCACGGGACGCACCGGCAGCCGCGGCCCGAGAATCGGCGGTCGGGGCCATGCACGTAGCAGTTGTGCGTCCCGTGCTCTCGGTCGGGTCGCTCACTCACTGCGGCCTCGACTTTCCGGCGCCCCGGTTGTGCTCGGCGTCGAGCTGGCGGCACCAGGCGGCAACGTCCAGGGAGCCGTCCGCTCGCCTCGGCCGGTCATCCCGTCTGGGGGGGGCTTGCGGGTGCAGGGGGCGGGGTCGCGCTTCACGACGCACGCGCTTTCGACTCAGCGCGGGCCACCCGGGCGGCGAGCAGGCACGAGTCGCACGCCGCCTCGCCGCGGCGCAGGTGTGCCCGGTAGCCGGCTGCGGTGCCGTGGTCGATCGGGCGGGGGCCGAGGGCGCGGCGCATGCCGACGCGCTCCTTACCCGAGAGGCCGCCCCAGATCCCCGACCGCTCGCCGTTGGCGAGGGCGAACGACAGGCACTCGGCGGTGACCGTGCACCCAGCGCACACCGACTTCGCAGCTCGAGCCTTGTCGTTCTCGCCGCGCTCGGGGTGGAACAGGTCGGGGTCAGCGCCCCGGCACGCAGCGTCGTCCTGCCACTTCATGCCGCCTCCAGAGGGTTGAGCGCGGCCGTGTACCGGGCGGCGAACTCGTCATCGCACTGCGACGGCGGGAACACGCGGTCGAGCAGGCACGGCACCGGGTGGCCGGCCTTCGCTCCCCGGGCAGCAAGCGAACTGCCCGCAGGTGACGTTGACGCTCCCGAGACCGGAGCCTCGGCGGGCGCAGGCCGGCCGGCAGGGACAAGTGGACCCCCGCCTCCCGGTGCCGTGGACAGGGCCAGGGCGCGCTCACGGCGCGCCTGGCTCGAAGGAGGGGCGATCACGTGACCGCTCCGTGGCACGCGGCCGCCGAACGGACCGCCTTGGCCTTGTCGCCGTGCTCGTGGGGGCGGCCGCAGCCGGGGCACGTGGCCGAGTACACGACGGTCTCGGTGACGGTCGTGTACTCCGTGGTGACCGAGCCGGGCGGTGCGGGCTCGGGCGACTTCGGGTCGCGGGGGTAGTCGGCGATCGTCACGGGGCACCAGCCAGGAGCAGGTCGCGGGCGGCGGTGATGAGCCGGAACATGTCGGCATCGCCTCCGGTGTCGGGGTGGTGGAGGCGGGCGGCGTCGCGGTAGGCGCCGGCCACCAGGTCCCGGTCGCCGATCAGGGCCTCGGCGGTGACCCAGTCGTCGCCGAAACCGCGACAGGCCTCGGCGGCGAGCAGCTCGGCGGCGCGGTCGAGCGTCATGCCCTCGCCGGACCCCATCGGCATGCCAGAGCCGAGTTCGGCGAACCCGGCGTACTGCTGGCCCCGCCCGGCGATTCCGTACCGCTCCACCTTCCGCAGGGCTTCGAGGCCGAGGGCGATGGCCCGGAGGTTCTCCTGCCACGCCGGGCGCCCGCCCCGGCCGCTGTAGGCGTCGCACGGGTACACGAGCGTGCCGTGGGCGCGGGTCTCGATCGTGAGGATCACGCCCGGGTGGTTGGCGATGGCACCGGCACGGAGCTGGCCGTCGAGGCGGACGCCCCGAGCCTGGTCGGCAAGGTCGAGCTGGACGAACGCGTTGACGGCGCCGAGGTGGTGGAGCTCCTTGGCGAGAAGCGTCTCGGTGGCGCTGTAGGTCGACGAGAACGGCGAGTACGGCCGGTTGGCGCCAGCCGCCTTCCACGACGGCGGGCGCACCTTGAGCGGACGGAACGTGACGATCACGCCGCACCTGCCTGCCGTGTGGCCCAGCCTGCGAACTCGAGGCTCCCGGTCACGGTGATCTCGGCGCCGGTCCAGCCGACCACCTCCGACTTCGTGGCCGTGATCTCCGCGAACAGGGCGTCGTCGTGGATCAGACCGCCGGCCTTGAGGGCGTCGCCTGTCGAGCGGATCAGCTTGTCGAGATCGGGGGCCGACGTCTTCGGCGCCCAGCCGGCGGCACGCACGGCCGCCCGGCGGGACTTCGGCATGGCGAAGCGGAAGTGGACCACCAGGCGCAGCGGACCGATCATCGGGGCGCCGCAACTCACGTCGCGGGCAGCCTCCGACACGGCTGCCACCCAGTTGGCCTGGCGGGCACGCGCCTCGGGGCTGGCGCCGTCGAGCATCGCGCCGTTCGGCATGCGGGTCTTCGATCCCTTCGGCGACGGCACGCCCAGAACCTCGAACGTGACGCTCACCACGCGTCTCCCGGCAGCTTGATCGGCATCAGCACGACGGACACGCCAGAGCCGCCGTGCACAGACAGCGGCTTGCGGTAGCCGTTCGTGCGGATCGTGACGGTGTCGCCGCCCACCGCCCGCACGGCGTCCGCCAGGTAGACGCTGGAGACGCCCAGGTGGGGCTCGGGCCACTCGCCGCGCGCGTTGGCGGTGGCGACTGCCGTGCCGACGCCGCCGACCGTGCGGGTGAGCGTCACCTGATCGCCGTCGAGCGCCATCTTCACGGCGTTGCTGCCCTCATCGGAGAGGGCGTCGACCACCGCCAGGGCGGCGAGCAGGTCGACTGCGTCGATGGTGAGCTCGTGCGGACGCTCCAGGTCGACGACGTTGCGCCATGCCTTGGCCTGACCGGCGTGGAGCTGAGTGGACACCAGCGTCGCGGCGTCGGTGAACACCGCTGCCTGCCCCGTGGAGGCCAAGAGGATTTCGCCGTCCAGCGCCTTGGCAGCACGGCGGATCCCCGCTATCGGGACCAGGAGGTCGGGAGTGCCCGGCGCATCTGCCCACGCCAGGCGGTGTGAGTCGGTGGCGAACACGGAGCCGCCGTCGAAGCCGACCACGCGAAGATCAGGCCACTTCGCGTCCGTCGACGCCGCGTGGGAGACCGCCAGCACGTCGTCCCAGACCGTGCCAAGCGCAACAAGCTCGGCCGTATCCAGGTCGATGCGGGGAAAGCCGTCGGCGTCGGCGGGCGTGATGACCGTGATCGACTCGCCGCCGGCCGCGATGTCGAAGCTGCCGAGCTCGGCGACGAGGTCGAGCGTCCCGTCGAGCACGCCGACCGCACGGCCCAGCACCGAGGCGGGAGCCAGGAGGGCGCCGGGATCGCTCACCTCCGCCTCGACGGTGGTGGTGGCCGAGTGCTCGATGTCGGTGGCGGTGAGGACGAGAGCGCCGTCGCGCGCCTCCACCTTGATGCACGCCAGCACAGGCATCGACGTGGTCGCCCTCGATGCGAACGGGGCGACCCGACCGACCGCAGCGGCCAGCGCCTTGGCGTCGACGGCGGCCTTCACTCGATCCCTGCCATTCCGCAGTGGCCACGGTGGCAGCCACCGGAGTCCGCGACTGCAATAGCGATCGCCTCCAGGTCGTCGAAGCGGATCCGCACCGTGACGTAGCTGGCGTCGGCGGCGAGGGCTTCGAGCTGCGTGCCGGTCTCGGCCTCGATTGTGCGGAGTGCCTCGGCGATGATCGTCGTCATCTCTCCCCGCTTCGGGGGGGGGGGGCTTCACGGGGGTGGTGGTCAGGGTCACTGGGTGACCTTCCTGTTGATGCGGGCCAGCGCGGCGAGCGCCGCCCGGCGTCGGGTGATCGGGCAGGTGGGGCGGCGGAGCAAGTACCGACCGCGGAGAACGGCGGCACAGTCCGTGCACCGGCAGGTGGCGCCGTGGGGGATCACCACCCACCGCCCAGCACGCCCTCGGGGGACGGCCGCTCGGCGACCTCCCCGTCCTCGATGACGAACCCGCCGGCGCTGCCGACCCGCTCGATCCACAGCTGGCAGCCGGCGGACGCCGCCTCGGCGGTGATGAGCGCCAGCGACTCGTCGTCGAGCAGCGACCCGTCGCGGATGAGCGCGATGTTCAGACCGGGCCGTTCGGCGGCGGCGACCGCGAAGCACACCCGGATTGATTCGGCCGCGGAGGCCTGGTCGAACGGCTGGCCGTTGAACGTGATGCCCGTGTCGGCGAAGTCGAGGCCCGCGACGGGGAGGTCGGCGGCCTCGATGCGCTCGCGGGTCTCGGCGTCGATGCGGGCGAGCTCGGCGGTGAGACGGGCGGACTCGCGCTCCTGCTCCTGCAGCACCGCCTTCGCTTTCCCGTGCTCCTGCGCGGCGCGCACCTGGTCGTTCACCGTGCCGATCTCCGCCACCTGCTGCTCCAGGTCGGCGAGGTCGGGGTCCTGAAGGGCGGCGACAGCCGGGCCCTCGATGGCGATCTCCTCATCGATGAGCGCCATGCGCTGCGTCAGCCGCTCGATCTCCATGCGGATGTCGGAGCGCTCGGTGCGCATGGCGTCGAGCGCATGGCGCTTCGCCTCGTTGGCCGCCACCGTCTCCCGGGCCACGCGGAGCACGCCGAGCAGTTCCCCGAGGTCGACAGGCTCGACGGGGAGGTCGGCCTCCGGCTTCGGCAGCGAGGCCAGCGTCCCGGTCAATCGGGTGACGTCGCGGTTCACGTCGCGCCGGGCCCGGAACACCTGATCCCGCTCCGCTTCGACGGCGGCCAGGTCGATGCCGACGAGGCGGGCCAGCGTGGCGCGCTGGGCGGCGGGGGTGCTCTCCCGGAACTTCAGCGGCTCGAAGGTCAACGCCCCCAGCAGAGCGTTCAGCTCCTCCTGCGGACGGCCGATCTTCGCCCCGTCGGGCCCGGTCACGTGCAGGGTGGCCGTGCCGCCCTTGTACCGCCGCTCCACGGTGACGCCGCTGTCGAGCTGCACGCGGGTCCAGCCGGAGCCGGCACCCTCCCGCACCGCCTCCGTGGGCACCGCCGACTTCCCGCCGAGTGTGGCCTCGATCGCGCGCAGGATGCTCGTCTTGCCCTGGGCGTTGCGGCCCGTGATCTCCACGGGCTCGCCTGGAGCGGGGGTGATGTCGACGCTGCGCAGCCGCAGGAAGTCCTCGACCTCGAGGCGGGCGATCGCGGTCATAGGGACACCGAGGTGATCGGCACGTTCAGGTTGAACATGCCAGCGTCGAATCCGGCGGGCTCGCAGAACACCGGGTACATGCCGACAGCCGTCTCGGGGTCCAGGCGCCAGCGATCGACCGACAGCATGCTCTCGGGGTTCGGGGCCGCGCCCTTCTGGAAGCCGACCAGCTTGGGGAGCATCCGCCTGCCGGAGCCGGCCACCTCGCGAGCGAGCGGGTAGCGGACGCCCGCCGGGTCCTTGCCGGGGACGTTCTCGCAGCGGTCGTCGTCACCGACGAAGATCGGGTACGGAAGGGGCTTGGAGGGGCAGTAGTCCAGCCCCTCTCCGGGCTGACCCGGCTGCAGACTGATGAGGGTGACCGTCGCGTCGCTCACGCCTGCACCTCGACATCGGCCGCGACCAGGCCGGTCTGCTCGTCGATGTGCCATCCGGCGGGAAGCCGGGTGTACTGGTCGCCCCGCGCCGACGTGATGTTCCTGGCCGAGCCGAAGGCGAGGCAGTGGATCAGGTTGGCGCCGTCCAGGTTGGCGCCGTCCAGGTTGGCGCCGTCCAGGTTGGCGCGGATCAGGTTGGCGCCGTCCAGGTTGGCGCGGATCAGGTTGGCGCGGATCAGGTTGGCG
>CAZCVS010000001.1:0-64246 GCA_964501845.1 uncultured Iamiaceae bacterium | reverse complement strand
TGTACTCGCCGGAGTTCACGTGGAACCCGCAGTGGTACGTGAACGCGGAGTAGAGCAGGCCCAGCGAATCCGGGAAGCGCTGCTCCTGGAGCAGCTCGACCGTGCGGCCCCGGCCGGCGCCGATCGAGCTGGTGGCCCACTCGCCCACGCCGTCCATGGTGACGATGGCAGCCCGCTCGAACGGCGAGGGGTAGAAGGCTGCCGCGGCGTGGCTGACGTGGTGCTCCGCGTAGTAGAGGTCCTCCGGCATGGCGTAGCCGAGGCTGCGGACGGAGCGCTCGATCTCGAGCGAGGTCCAGAGCTTGTGCTTGGACCACTCGGACATGGCCCGGGGGAAGGTGCGGATGCCGCGGGGACCAGCCGCCACGAAGCTCTTGAGGACGCGGACGAACGTGGTCAGCGGTTTGTCGTAGTACGCCACGGCGGTGATCCCGTCGGGGCGCACGTCGCCTTCGGCGAGGCAGTGGGCGATGGCATCGATCGGCATGGCGGCGTCGTGCTTGGTCCGGCTGAAGCGCTCCTGCTGGCTGGCGGCCACGATCTCACCATCGACGATGAGTGCGGCGGCGGCGTCGTGGTACAGAGCGCTGAGGCCCAGGATCGTGATCGGCCCGGGGCGGCTGGAGGAGGTGGCCATCAAAAGAGGGTGTACACGGCGACGGGAAGCGCGGTCGTGGTGGTGCTGATGGCGGCAGCGAGGAGGACGATCACCACGAACAGGGGCAACAGCCACCACAGGCGCTGCTCGACGCCGTGGCGCCGGACCTCGCGGCTGAGGGCCAGCGTGTGGCGGGTGCGCATCCGGCACCGCAGGAAGAACCCCAGCTTGGTGGACGCGACCGGCTGGTGACGGGCCGGAGCACCGGCGCTCACCGTCGATCGCTCAGGAGGCGCCGCGGGATCCTCGGACTCGTGGGCGGGCTCAGTCGTGCTGGTCATGCCACTTCTCCACGGCGGGGGCGATGCTCTTCCAGATGCGCTCGGCCACGATCCGAGCGCCCTCTTCGTTGGTGTGCCCGCCGTCGATGAACACCTCCGGGTGGTCGCGGAGTGCGTCGCTGATGTCAATGGTAGATCTGCTGAGCTCCGCGCGGGCACGCTTCTCGGCCTCGCCGTCGAACGCCATCGGCTGCCAGAAGAAGAAGGTGTCGACGTCCTTCGTGCGGGAGACGGCCCGGGTGAGCGCCTTGCCTCGCTCGTACACCTTCCCGGCGTCCGTTCCGTCCTGAAGCCGGACGTCGTAGTGGGTGACGCTCCCGTTCTCGATCTGCTGGTCGTCGGTGAAGCCGGCGGCCGTCTCGGGGTTGGAGGTCGTCGTCGCCGCCGGTGCCGGATCTGGGGCCTGGGCCGGTGCGGCGTCCGCCCGCTCCTGGAACCAGCCGATGATCTTGTCGATGGCGGAGTGCGATCGGTAGGCGTCGTGGACCAGCGGCCAGAGATCGGTGTCATCCTCCGGCTCCTCGACCACCCGGGTGGCGAAGGTGGTGCCGGTGAGCCGCTGGGCGTAGATGGGGGCATGCACGTGCGTCGGGACGGCCTCGTCGACCATCGACTGGGCGGTGAGCTCATTGGCACCGTCGTAGAACACGGCGAGGTCGGGGGCGGGTCGCAGAGCCAGCTGCTGCTCGTAGAGCACCATCTCCTGGAAGTGGGTCCACGCCCGTTGGCCGTAGTTGTCGATCCGCACGGGCGTCCCTGCCTCCTCCGACAGGCGAGCGAGCCACGATGCGATCGTGTAATCGTCGCGCTGGCCCTCTCCCCAGGTCGTCGACCCGCCGAACATCCACAGCGTCGGCATGTCCTGCGGATCGCCGGCCGGCTCGTAGCTCCGGCGGATCCAGCCGTCCAGGTTGAGGTAGGCGCTGGCGAAGTCGGCCGGCCGGTACTCGGTGAACGGCCAGTACCCCCCGATCGTGCGTTGGATGTCGTCGAAGTACTGCTCCCGCCAGGGGTACGCCGCCATCGCGGGCACATCCGCCCTCGGGTCTCGGGGCAGTTCGCCGGTGATGGGGTCGGGCGGGCTATCTGGGGGCGGGTCAACGGGCGCCACGGCGGCCTCGGTGGTGGGGAACGCTCGATCCCACAGCCACCCCGTGCCGTAGTTGACGGCCAGGATCAGCCCGACGCAACCGAAGCCCCAGGCGAGGCGGCCGGCCAGCCGACGGCGGGGCTGCGGCGGGGCGGTGTCGGCGGAGAGGGAACCCGCTCGGGCGACGTGCGTGGCCGTGGGCGTCCAGGCGGGGGCGGCGGAGTCGGCTGGGCGCACCGGGTTCCGACGCCGCAGGCGGGTCCACAGCCACGCGGGCACGATGAGCAGGACGAAGACCGCGCCCCCCGCGATGGCCCGCAGGGCGGTGGCCACGGCGTGGACGAGTCCGTCGAGCGCCCGGTGGGGAGTAAGTCCTGCGGCGAACAGCACCAGGACGGCGCTGCCGCCGACCGCGGCCGCGGATGCCAGCCGGGGGAGGAAGGCGAGGCCGAGGACGGTGGCGGCGAGGAGCGGGGCGATGGCGGGCAGCAGCCACCGGATCCGTGGCCAGATGGCGAAGGAGGTGGCGATCATCCAGGCAAGCGCGACGGCGATGGCGGCGGTGCCGCGGTAGGTGCGGCCGAGCGAGGCCTGCCAGAGGGCGAAGGCGGCGAGGGGAGCGATCGGCCCCCACCAGCGCGCCAGGTTGCGGTCCATCCCGCCCCATCCCCCTCGTTCATGCATGCCCGATCAAGCTTACTAGCGGCCACGGGTGACGCCCGGCCGCGCCTGGTCGGGCGTGAACGACAGGCGCGGGGCGTACCATGGCTCCGATGACCGGGGGTTGGATCTGATGGCACGCGTGCGAGAGGCGGCGGTGCGGCTCCGCCGTCGCCGGATCGATGTCAGTCCGTTGCCCGCCAACGTGTGCCGGGCGCCCTTCACGTCGATGTACCTCGACCAGCACGGGAGCATCCGGGCGTGCTGCCAGAACATCGAGCACCCCCTGGGCAACATCACCGAGCAGCGCCTTCGGGACATCTGGCACGGCGAGCAGGCCAAGGTGCTGCGCGACGCCATGATCGCCCAGGACCTCGATCTCGGCTGCCAGTTCTGCAAGTGGCAGGTGGCCGAGGGCAACGATGCCCTGGTGTTCGCCCGGACCTTCGACCACCTCAAGGCCGAGTCCACCGCGCCGCGGTGGCCCAAGCAGCTCGAGCTGTCCATGTCGAACGCCTGCAACCTGCAGTGCGTGATGTGCAACGGCGACTGGTCATCGGCCATCCGGGCCAACCGGGAGCACCGCCCACCGCTGCCGGTGGTCTACGACGACCAGTTCTTCGAGGACTTTCGGCCGTTCCTGGAACACGTCGAGGTCGTCAAGATCCTCGGTGGCGAGCCCTTCCTCGGCAAGGAGTCGCTGCGGGTGATGGAGACGCTCGTGGAGATGGGGTCCACCGCCGAGGTGCACGTCACGACCAACGGCACGCAGTGGAGCCCTCGCGTCCAGCGCATCCTCGAGAAGCTCCCGATGACCATCGTGGTGTCGCTCGACGGCATCGACAAGGCCGGCTACGAGGCCATCCGGATCGGCTCGGACCTCGACGTGGTGCTGGAGAACATCGACCGGTTCCGCGGCTATGCCGCCACCCACGGCACCACGGTCAACCTGGCCCACTGCCTGATGACGTCGAACTGGGAAGACTTCCCCGACTTCCTCCGCTACGCCGAAGCCAAGCAGCTGCGCAGCTACGTCAATACGGTCACGTACCCGACCTCCCTGAGCATGTTCCACCTGCCGCCGTCCAAGCTGCGGCAGATCATCGCCCGGTACCGGGCTGAGGACGCCGCGCTGAGCGACGAGCTGGACCTGAACCTCGGCCTCTGGAAGGACCAGCTCGAGCGCCTCGAGCACCGGCTCGCCGGCCTGCAGGGCGGCGAGGGCGTCGATTACTACCTGGGCATCCAAGGCTTCCCGCTCATGGCAACCGACGTGTCGCCCGGTGGCGATTGGGCCCGGTCGATCGCCGCGGAGCTCGGTGCCGATCCCACCCACCTGGAGGTCGATCTCGACAGCAAGATCGTGGGCATCCTCGAGGGTCCGTCCGAGATCCTCGGCGTCGACCTCGCTGCCCACGAGGGGGAGACCATCGAGGCTCTGCCCGCCGCGTTCGGTGACGTGTACGGCGGCTGCCAGATCTTCAACCCCATCGTCGAGCACGCCGATGTCCGGCGCTGGCGGCTGAGCTTCGCCGACGAATCGGCGCCGGTCGTATCGATCATCTTGAGCCCGGTCCGCGACGACGAGGGCGTGCTCGTCGAGTTCGAGGCCTACTGCTTCGCTGAGTCGGCCGAAGATGCCGTGACGCCCACCGCGCTGTTCGATCAGGTGCTTGCCACGTTCCGAGAGGAGCACCCCGATCGTCACGAGCTGTACCTCGCTATGGGACGCGTGGCGGAGGCGCGCTGTGGCCCGACCCCCTTGGGCAAGGTGCTGGGCGAGTCGGTGGGCTCGTCGGCCGACGGCCTGCTCGGCGTACTGGGAGGCGTGCTGGGCGAGATGGTGGTCTTCGAGTCCGAGCCGGCAGCCGCCGATGGTGCGGCCCTCTACCAGGTGGGCTTCATCGCCACGGACGGGACCTCGAACCGCCTGGAGGCGCTCGTCATCCCGACCTCCACCGAGGCCTTGGGGCGCGGCGCGGCGAGCATGGTCCTCGTCGCCGAGCTCGCCTGACCTCGGCCAGGACAGGACGGGCTGGCTTCGACCGCTACTGGCGGGGCTTCAGGGCGACCGGCACGCTGCTTGACCGCTCGGCCGATGCCTCGTTGCTCCAGGTCTCCACCTGGTGGACCAGTTGCTCGAAGATGCCTGCGTTGCGGTGCTCCATGTCCGTAACCGGGTCGGGGAACGACTCGTTGCGCCAGGAGTCGGCGATGTGGGCGAGCTGGTCGCGCGGCAGGGAGTGCAGGGCGAGGTGCGCCGGATTGCGGATCGTGTTGAACCAGACGGGGAGATCCCGCTCGTTGCACCACCGGATGAACTCGGGCATCTCCTCCCAGTTCTCCCGCATGGGGTTGACCATGATGCATAGGGTGCGGTCGTTGGTCCGGCAGTAGTCGTGGATCTCCGCGGTGTTGGCCATGAGCTTGGCGAAGTCAGCATGGACCCGGATGCCCTCGTAGCGCTCGGCCTGGAGCGAGTCGATCGAGACGTTGAAGTGGAGTGTGCACGACTCCATCAAGGCCCGGACCTTGCGGTTCATGACCGTGCCGTTGGTGGCGATGGTGATCCGGAGATCCGGCCGATGCTCCGCGACGCGCTGGCACAGAAGGTGCACCAGGGGCTGGAGCAGGGGCTCGCCACCGTTGATGCGCAGTTCGTGGAGGTGGGGGAGCAGTTCGGTGACCTGGTCGACGAAGGTCTCGTCGTAGGGGACATCGAGCGGTTCGAGGCCCTCACGGTTCTTGCGGATGCGCGACGAGAGCAGCCCGTTGCACATCACGCACTCGAGGTTGCACAGGTTCGACAGCTCGAGCTCGAGCATCGTCGGCCAGTCGCCGATGGGCCGGTCGTTGTCGTAGGCGGCGGCCAGTGGCTCGTTGCCGGTGCGGATGTCGTGCTCGCACTCGGTGCACCGCCCGATGAAGCGGTCCTCCGCGAGCGCGGCCCGCACCTTGGACAGTTCCGGCCCCTGCCAGATGTCGGCGATGGACCGCTCCGGCGTCCACCTCGGGGGCTTGCGGGGGAAGTAGAGCCAGCACGGTGCGGCCCGGCCGTCGGCCTGGAAGTACAGGTTGGTGAGCGGTGCGTTGCAGATGCTGTCTCGGTGAGGCGTGTTGCGCTCCTGCCGGTACGTGTCGATGGCCGATACGACGGGGGCGGGCGCCGGTCCGGTCCGCCGGCGCAGCACCAAACGTCGGCTCATGCCCGAAGGCCCCAGCAGCGCATGGGTGCATCATCGCACGAGCGGGGCCGTGACCGTCGCGCTCCCGCGCGGTCAGCCATGGTCCTCGTACCAGTCCTCGACCAGGGGGCCGAGGTGCTCCCACATGGCCTCTGCAGCGATCCGGGCGCCCTCCTCGTTGGTGTGCACGGCATCGAGGAACACATCGTCGCGGTGCGCGAGGGCATCGCTGAGGTCGATGGTCGGCTGGTCGATGCCGTCGGTGTACGTCGGCCATCCGCCCTTCACGATCGGCTGCCAGAACAGTGCGACCTCCACGTCGTTGCGCTTGGCGATGTCTTGGATCAAGCTGCGGCCGCGGCGGTAGATCACCGGGATCGCCTCCTCGTCGCCGGATTTCTGCCCCGGTGCACCGATGCGGGCCGGCGACGCTTCGGCCCGTTCGCCGGTCACCGTCGAGCGGAGCCAGCGGCCCGCTCGTGCGGTTGCGCTCGTGCGGCGGTAGTCCCGGGCGAGGGCCCGGAGGTGGTCCCAGGTCGTGGTTGGCTCCTCTGCCGTCGGCGACGCCGCCGCGACGCCGCCGAGCCTCGACATGGTCTCGTCGATCGAGCCGTGGCCCGGTACGCCTCGGATCGACTCGTTCTGAGCGAGGATCTCGTTCGCCCCGTCATAGAACACCGCCAGGTCGGGTCGGGTCGATGGGTCGGCTGCGACCTGCTCGAACAGCAGCATCTCCTGCCAGTTGACCCACCCGCGCACCCCGCGGTTGCGGGCGCGGATCGGGGTGCGGGCGTCGTCCGCCAGGCGGACGATCTCCGAGGCGATGGTGTGCCCGTCGCGCTGGCCCTCCCCGAAGGTGGTGCTGCCACCGTAGAAGTCGACGACCGGTGCTTCGTCTCCAGGTCGAGCGCCGCTCTCGTAGCTCCTGCGGACCCCGTCGGCGTCGATGTTGATGTAGCGGCCCTCAGCCGGTTGCGGCTTCCACAGGACATACGGCCAGAAGGTGGTGACCGCCCGCCCCAGCTCCTGGAAGTACTGGTGCCGCCACGGCGCGTCCGCGAGCGCCGGCGTGTCCTCGCGTGGGTCGGCGGGCAGCTCGGCGGCCCCCGCTGCGTCGAGGTCGATCGGCTCGGTGGCCGGCGCGATGCGGATGGCTCCGTCGAAGACCTTCGAGTCACCCTCGTCCGAGGGCAGGACCAGCCCCCACAGGGCTCCGATGCCGAAGTCCACCGCCACGAGCACCAGCACTACGCCGGTGACCAGCGCTGCGGCCCGCAGTGGTCGGCGGCGGCGCCGACCGGTGGGCTCCGTGACGGGTCCGTCGACTTCGGGATCCGACGTGCGTTCGGTCAAGTCGGAGTCCCAGGCCAGGCGCCGGCAGCCTCCAGAGCCGCAGTGAACTGGGGGTAGACCTCGGCGAAGCTCTGGCCGCGCCGCTCGTCGAGCGCGGTTGTGTGCTCGAGGAAAGCCACCCAGTGGCTTGGTTCGGCCGGACGCGCCTGGGCGAAGGCCATGGCCTGGTCGAGCAGAGGCCCGACCCGGGGTGCGTGCCGAGCGGGATGGCGGTCCCAGTGGTCGATGAGCCCCGCCTTCACCGCTTCGGGGATCTGCTGGATGCAGAGCTCCTCTGGGTGGTGCACGAAGTTGAGGGCGAACTGCAGATCGCCGGCGGGATAGGTCTGGTCCCACCAGGCCACGTAGTCGGGCAGGTCCCACACGTTGAGCATGCTGACCGTGGCGTTCAGGTACAGCTCGATCGACGGGCTGGCAATCGCTGCGTAGGTCGCGATGTTCTGTTCCACCTCTGTCCAGACCGCGGGGTCCCGCTGGTACTCGAGTCGAGGCCCCGTGTCATCGACGCTGAGCGAGATGCCCGTGTAGCTGAAGTGCGCGAGGTGCTTCAGGATGCGGTCGTTGATGACGGTCGCGTTGGTGGTGATCTGGAGGGTCGCCCGAGACGGGTTGCCGTGGACGACCAGCAGTTCGAGGACCTCGGCGCTCTCCTTCGACAGCATCGGCTCACCGCCGGTGAGCTCGAGGTGCTCGATCTGGGGGGCCCAGGCCTCGAGCTGGGCGCGACCGTCAGGGTCGCCCAGGATCTTCTGGTCCGCCAGGTAGCGTCGCTTCTCACTGAGGAAGGCGACGAAGGTCCCGGTGGAGGGTTCTTCGGTGGCGGCCAGCTCCTCCGTCAGCCAGCGGGACGAGGCCATCGGCCCGCACATCCGACAGGCGAGATTGCACGTGTTGCTCAGCTTCAGGTCCAGGCCTGCCGGCTGGAGTGGATGCGGATCGTCGATGTCGGCCGCTGCGGTGATGGCTCGATCCCGAAGGTAGGTCTGGCGGAAGCTGGGCACGCCGGCGGCCTCCTCAGCCCAGCAACTGGCGCACGCCGCCGGCTGGGCGCCGCGGCGGAACGCCCGCCGGAGCTCGACGAGGCCGGGGCTGTCCCAGACCTCACGGAGGCTGGCGTCCTGGAGGTTCAGGAGTGGCTGGCCGTCGACCTCGGTCGTGTGGTCGAACTTGCAGCACGGACGGCTCGACCCGTCGACGTCGATGCTCAGGTTGAGCCAGGGGAGCAGGCAGATCGTGTCAGGCACTGGCGCGGTCTTCGCTCGACTCCCCCTCCGGAACACGCCAGAAGTATCGCACGCAGCCGCGCGACCGGACAGGTCAGTGCCCGTCGTACCAGGCCTGGACCTGAGGCTTCAGGTGCTCCCAGAGCGCCTCGGCCGCGATCACCGATCCGTCCTCGTTGTGGTGGGTGCCATCGATGAAGATGTCGTCGTGCCCGATGAAGAGTCGGCTGAGGTCGATCGTGGGCTCCTGGACGCCGTCGGCGTAGCCCTCGGGACCGCCGCCCTGCACCGGCTGCCAGAAGAAGATGACGTCGACCCGGGCCCTCTTGGCGATGCTCTCGATGAGCGCCTGGCCTCGGCGGTAGATCTCCGGCACGGCGGCGAGATCGGCATCTGACAGCGCCTCGCGGCCCGGTGCGCCCTGGGCGGGCTGCTGGCGCTCGGTGGCCTCTGACGTCGCGGTCGACGCGTCGGCGGCGGCGGGCTCGCCGGTCACGGCTGCGCGCAGCCAGCCGCCGGCGCGGGCCGTCGCACTCGTGTCCCGGTAGTCGCTCGCCAGCGCCTTCAGGTGGTCCCAGGTGCTGGTGGTGGGCTCGGCGAGCGGTTCACGGGTGGTGGCGGTGTCGCTTGCCGACATCGTCGTGGCGATCTCGTCGAGCACCGTGTGGGCCGGCACCCCGCGGATCGAGTAGCCCTGCGCGGTGATCTCGTTCGCACCGTCGTAGAACACGGCGATGTCGGGGCGGGTCGCCGGGTCGGCCGCGACCTGCTCGAACAGGAGCAGCTCCTGCCAGTTGACCCACCCGCGCACCCCGCGGTTGTGGGCCCGGATCGGGAGCCCGTCCCCTTCGGCGAGGCGGGTGACCTCCGAGGCGATCGTGTGCTGGTCGCGCTGGCCCTCTCCGTACATGGTGCTGCCGCCGTAGAAGTCCACGTCGGGAACGTCCGGACCGGTGGCGCCGGGCGTGGCGTAGCCGAGTCGCTCCCCGCTCTCGGTGATGTTGAGGTACCGGCCGGTGGCGGGAAGCGGTCGCCACATCAGGTACGGCCAGAAGGTGGTCGGGGCCCGCTGGAGCTCCTGGAAGTACTCGTGTCGCCAGGGGTACTTCGCCATAGCGGGCAGCTCCTCCCGAGGGTCGGGCGGGAAGGTCTCCGCGTCGGGAGCGTCGAGTTGGACGGGTTCGGCATCGGGGGTGGCCGCGGTGAAGCCGATCCGGCCCGATGCCGTGGTCATCCGAGAGGGTCGGCCATCAGGTGCCACGTGGTTCCAGACGGTCCCCAGCGCGAAGTCGGCCACGAGGAGCAGGGCGACCGCGCCGATGATGCAGGTCGCCGTCGCGATGGGGCGTCGCTGGCGGTCGTCGAGCGGCCGCTCGCGGCGGTAGGACCGCGTGGCCAGTTCCGCTCCCGTGGTCACCGCGGGGTGCCACGCCGACCCGTCTCGGGCCGTGCCGGTGCGAAGAGGGTCCGCCCGCCGCCAGAGGTGGGCGACTCCTAGGGGCAGCAGCACGAAGACGTAGAGGAGCATGGAGACCACGAACCGGAGCGCCGAGGTGATGGCGTGCACCGCCCGTCGGGTCGCGTGGCGGACGTCGATGCCCAAGAGCACGAGGAAGCCCGAGAGGAGCCCGATGACCAGCGTTGCGAAGCCGATCGCCCACCGCCGGTCTGGGTCAGGGAGGAGGACCTCGACGATTCGGGGTTGCAGATCGATCACGAGTGAGATGCTCAGCGGGATGATGGCCGGCAGCCACCGGGCCACCCGTTCGCGCCGATCGGTCTCCGGGACGGTAGGCAGCCCGAGCAGCCCGGCCACGGCGAGGACGGCGGCCACTAGGAGCATGCTGGAGGCCTTGACGCCACGAGCGAGGGAGGCGTAGGCCACGGCGAACAGGAGGGCCACCACCGCCGGTGCCCACCTCTCCGGTGCGCGCGTCCCCGTCGACCTCCCCCTGTTCCACACGGGGCGAGTATCCCACGCCGTGTTCGCCTTGTTCCCGGCGCCTACGCTGGCGGGTGTGCTGCGGCTTCGACACACCTACCGCCTCACCCGCGACGCGGCCGCGTTCGCCGTGGCCGACCGGGTGTGGTGGCTGCTGCCGACGGTCACCCTCATCATGGTGCTGGCCTTCGCCGTCACGGCTGCCAACGCCACGCTGCCCTATGCGGTCTACACGCTGTTTTGACCACGGCGCGGGGCTCGAGCTGGCGGCCGCCGATCACCCGTTCCCCTAGGATCGTCCAGTGGACGTCATCGGCATCAGCGCGTACTACCACGACGCGGCGGCGGCCCTGATCCGTGACGGTGAGGTGGTGGCGGCCGCCCAGGAGGAGCGCTTCTCGCGGATCAAGCACGACCCGGCCTTCCCCTCACAGGCGCTGCGCTGGTGCCTGGAGGACGGCGGGGTCGAGCCCGACGGCATCGCCGCGGTGGCGTACTACGAGAAGCCGCTGACCTCGTTCGTGCGGGTGCTGCGCAGCTTCGCCGCTTCTGGCACCGCTGGCCTGCGCGTGTTCCCCCGGGTGGTGGACGAGTGGTCCAGCACCAAGCTGTGGACCGGCTACCACATCCAAAAGGAGATCAAGGACCTCGGGTGGGTGCCACCGAAGGACGTGCTCTACGTCGAACACCACGAGAGCCATGCGGCGGCGGCGTTCTTCGCTTCCCCGTTCGAGCGGGCCGCGGTGCTCACCTTCGACGGCGTCGGTGAGTGGGCCACCAGCTCGTTGGCGGCGGGGAACGGATCGGCCCTCACGATGCTCGAGGAGATGCGATTCCCGCACTCGATCGGCCTGCTCTACTCAGCGTTCACGCTCCACGCCGGGTTCCGGGTCAACAGCGGCGAGTACAAGTTGATGGGTCTGGCTCCGTATGGAGAGCCGCGGTACGTCGATCGGATCCTCGAGCACATCGTGGCCCTGCGGCCGGACGGTTCGTTCACGCTGGATCAGCGCTACTTCGACTACCTCGGCGGCCGCCGCATGACCAGCAGCCGCTTCGACGAGTTGTTCGACGGTCCCGCCCGCCACCCGGACGCGCCGCTCACGCAGCGAGATGCCGACCTGGCGAGGTCGATCCAGGAGATCATCGAACAGATCGTGCTGGCCATGGCCGTCCATGCCCGGGAGCTCACGGGCGAGCCCAACGCCTGCCTGGCGGGCGGTGTCGCCCTCAACTGCGTGGCCAACGCCCGGCTGCGAGCCGAGGGTCCCTTCGACGACCTGTGGGTGCAGCCTGCCGCCGGTGATGCGGGCAGCGCGGTGGGGGCTGCCCTCCACGCCTACCACGTGACGCTGGGCGAGCACCGTGCCGTGCCCACCGGCGACGCCATGTCCGGGGCGCTGCTCGGCCCGTCGTTCGACGCCGATGCCATTGCCTCGGAACTGACCGAGGCGGGCCGGCCGTTCACCCGCCTCGCGGACCCGGCCGAGCGGTCGGCGCGGGTGGCGGAGCTGCTCGACGACGGCGCCGTGATCGGCCTGTTCCAGGGGAGGATGGAGTTCGGCCCGCGCGCCCTCGGCGACCGGTCGATCGTGGCCGACGCCCGCCGGCCCGAGATGCAGCGCCAGCTCAACCTCAAGATCAAGAAGCGCGAGTCGTTCCGCCCGTTCGCGCCGGCGGTGCTGGCCGAGCACGCGGACGCGTGGTTCGCCACGGAGCGGCAGTCGCCGTACATGTTGTTCACCGCACCGGTGCGCGGCTTCGAGCTCGCCGCAGACGTCGACGCCGCCGGGACCGAGCCTCCTGCCCCGGACGAAGCCCTGGGCCTCGGGGCGAAGCTCGATGCGGTCCGATCCCCGATCCCGGCGGTCACCCACGTCGACGGGTCGGCCCGGATCCAGACGGTCGATGCCGAGCGCGCCCCGCGCCTGCACCCGATCCTCGCCGCCTTCCACGACCGGACCGGCTGCCCGGTGCTGGTGAACACGTCGTTCAACGTGCGCGGGGAGCCGATCGTCTGCCGTCCCGAGGAGGCCTACCGCTGCTTCATGACGACGGACATGGACTGGCTGCTCCTCGAGGACTGCCTGCTCTCGAAGGCCGACCAGCCTGCGTGGACAGGTCCGGACGCACCGGTGATCGATGATTGATGGTTCCTGACCCGTCCCGTGCTCCGAGTTCTGCGGAACCCCGGCACCTGCTCACGGTCCTGCACGCGGCTGAGCTGAGCGGCCCGCCGATCTTCGCCCTCCAGTTCGTGCGCTGGCTCGCGGCCACAGACCCGTCGTGGCGCTTCTCGACGCTCTTCCTCGACGCCGGTGGGCCGATGGAGGCGCCGTTCGACGAGCTGGGCCGGGTGGTGGTGGCCGACGGCCGGACGCCCCACGCCACCGGCCGGGGCCGGGCCCGCCGCAGCCGGGCGGCGCGGCTGCACCGCAACCTGCGCGCCGAGCTCGCGGCCGACGGCCCGATCGACCTCGTGCACGTGCACTGCGCGGGCAGCTTCAAGGTCGTGCCCGCCCTGCCGCCGGCGGCCATCCTCGGTCACCTCCACGAGCTCAGCGTCGGCCAGGACCTCCACCTCGGGCCGCTGGCCCGCGCCCACCTGACCAGTGCCGACCGCTATGTGGCCGTGTCTGAGGGGGTGCGCCAGGAGTTCCTCCGCCGGTTCCCTGTGGACTCGGACCTGGTCGAGCGGCAGTGGGGGTTCGTCGACCCGGCCCGGCTCGCCCACGCCACCGAGGCGGCCGACTCGGCACGCGAGGCGTACCCGCCGGGCTCCTTCGTAGTGGCCAGCTCCGGGGTCCGGCACTGGCGCAAGGCACCCGAGCTCTTCGTGCGGACCGCCCAGCGGTCCCGGCAGCTCGCCCCCGACGTGCCGTGGCACTTCGTGTGGATCGGCGGCGAGGACAACGGCGGCCTGGAGGCGCTCGTGGAGCAGGCCGGGCTCGAGGACCTCGTGGCCTTCCTGCCCCACCAGCCCGACCCGCTGGCCATGATCGGCGCCGCCGACGCGTTCGTCCTGCCCGCTCGGGAGGACGCCTTCCCCCTGGTGTGCGTGGAGGCCGCGGGAGCCGGCATCCCCATCGTGACCTTCGAGAACGGGGGCGCCGCTGAGCTGGTGCGTGCCGCCGACTGCGGGGAGATCGCTCCGTACCTCGACATCGACGGCATGGCCCGGCGCCTGGTGGCCCTCGCGGCCGATGCCGACCGCCGCCGGGAGCTGGGCGAGGCCGGTCGCCGCTTCGCCGCGGAGCACCTGCTCATCGACCAGGCCGGCCCGCTCCTCGCCGCCGCGCTCGACCGCACCCTCGCGTCGGTCGGCCCGGCTGCCCGGCGTGCCGGGGCCGTCCGATGAGCGCTCCGGTGCCCGCACCGGCCCGCCGCATCGTGATCGCCGCGTTCGACGCCGATCCCGGCGAGCGCCTCGACGCCCTCCTCGACCTCGTCCGGTCCGTCGTCGACCTCGGGTGGGAGCCGGACGTCGTGCTGGTGGGCGACGGCCTCCGCCTCGACGTCTTGCGCCGCCTCGTCCCCGTGACCGTCGTCGACGAGTTCCGGCGCACCGGCCTCGGGTTCGTCCCCCACCTCATCGGCTGGACGTCGGCGCAGCGCGGGCTGAAGCGGTTCCGGCTCCAGCGGTGGCTGCGCGCCCGCCAGGGCCTCCCGTGGATCATCGCCGACCCGCGGGCCGCCGCCGTGCTGCGCTACGCCCCGCCGGAGACGCCCGGTCCCGGTCCGCTGGTCGGCTGTCTGGCCGGGTCCGCCCGGCTCGACGATGTCACGCCCAGGGACCGCTCGACCCTCGACGCGGCTTCGGCCTGGCTGGTGGCCACCGATGAGCAGGCGGACGAGCTCGCCGACGCCGGCCTCGCGTCGGGCACGGTGCTCGGGGTGCTCGCTCCGCCCGATGCGTCGATCACCACCGAGGCGGCCTGGCCCGTCCTGCTGGTGCCGACGCCGGGCGCGTGGGGCGAGGTCAACCACACCATCGAGGCTGCGGTCCGACTCGTCGACCGGCACCCGAGCATCCCGTTCCACTGGCTGGTGCGGAGCCACGAGGACGAGTGGCTCGCGGCGTTCGACCTGGATCACCTGGGGCTGGCAGACCTGGTGCCGGTCGTGTGGCCCGACGAGGCCCCGGTGGCCCGCTACCGCATGATCGTGCGGACCGGGTACGGCCCCGCCGAAGCCGATCGGTGCCGCGAGGCCGTCGCGGCCTCCGTTCCCGTGGTGGGCTTCGGGCTGGCCGACCCCGATCGCGCTCGTCCGCCGGTCGCGCCGTTCGACGTGGACGGGCTGCTGGGCGAGATCGACCGGGTGCTGCCCGACGAGGACACGGTCCGCGTCCGCCAGGAGCGCTACGAGGCCGCCGTCGATGCCCACGCCGCGACCATGGCCGAGCTGGGGACGGTGCTCGACGGGCTCACCCCCTCCACCTGACCTGCCGGGGCGGTCGGGCCGGGAGGTTCGGGCCGCCGTGCTGGTACGGTGGTTCGAGGACCTGGTCGACGCTGCTGGAGGTTGCATGTGCGGCATTGCCGGGGTGGTCGGTCACGGGGCGCACCGCTACCGGGACCAGGTCGAGGCGATGCTCGACGCCCTCGAGCACCGAGGCCCTGACCAGCGCGGCTTGATCGAGCGGCCCCACGCGGTGCTGGGCTGCCAGCGCCTCGCGATCATGGATCCCGAGCACGGCCTTCAGCCGATCGGGTCGGTCGACGAGCAGGTGTGGGCGGTGGGCAACGGGGAGATCTACGGCCACCGCGAGGTGCGTCGGTCCCTTGGAGGCGCGCCCCTGCCGTCGGGCAGCGACATGGAGGTCGTCGTCCCGCTGTGGCGCCGCCACGGCTTCGACCTGCCCCAGCACCTGCCGGGCACGTTCGCACTGGCCGTGTTCGACGAGCGGGCGGGGCGGTTCCTGCTGGCCCGGGATGCGTTCGGGGAGCGGCCGATGTACTGGAGCGAGCCGGCCCCTGGCCTCGTCGCCTTCGCCTCGGAGCCCCGAGCGCTGCTGGAGTCGGGGCTGGTGCTGCGAACGGCCGACCGGCAGGTCATCGCCGAAGTCCTCCGCACCGGGTACGTGCCGAATGGATCGTGCGTGTGGCGGGGCATGCGCTCGCTGCCGGCGGCGGCGCTGCTGGAGCTGGACCTCCGCCGCTCCCGGGTCACGGAGCGGCGATGGTGGCACCCGCCCGAGCACCAGGGCGACTTCACGCTCGCCGAGGCCGCCGATGCCCTGGCGGGCCAGCTCGACCGGGCGGTCGGCGAGCAGCTCGAGGCCGACCAGCCTGTGGGCGTGCTCCTCTCCGGTGGCTTGGACTCGTCATCGGTCGCGGTGACCGCGGCGCGGCACCGGCCGGGGATCACCGCCTTCTCCTGCGAGGTCCCGCTCGACAGCGAGCTGGACTGGGCGAAGGCGGTCGCCGCGGGCAACGACCTCGACCTGCAGGTGTGCCGCATCGATGAGGACCGCATCGGCGAGGACCTCCTCGTGGCGTCGCGCTCGTGGGGCGAGCCCTTCGGCGACTCGTCCGCGCTGCTCACGTGGCAGCTGTCCCGGTTCGTCCGCGAACGGGTCTCGGTGGTGCTCACGGGCGACGGGGCCGACGAGCTCCTCGGCGGCTACGCCGTGTGGGCCCGCGACGCCCTCGGCGCCTCCGGTCCACCCCCGAGTCCGCCGCGGCGCCGGTTCCCCTGGGGCCCGACCACCCCGGCGGTCGGCAGCGCGGTCGCCCGGGCCTATGCCTCCTACCGCAACTACTTCAGTTCGGAGGAGCTCGTCGCGCTCGGGCTGCCCCCGCGCTCGCCCGATGACGTCGACGTGTCCGCGTACCGCTGGGGCACCATCGAGGACATCTGCCGGTTCGACCTCGACGCCTACCTGCCCGGCGACATCCTCGTGAAGACGGACCGGGCGTCGATGGCCCACGGGCTCGAGGTACGGGCGCCGTTCCTCGACCGTCAGGTAGCCGAGCTCTGCCTGACGCTGCCGCCGCACTGCAAGGTCGACGACCGCCACGAGAAGCTCGCGCTGCGGGCGGCGTTCGGCGATCAGCTGCCGGCCGGGCTGATCGATCGCCGCAAGCAGGGCTTCGGAGCACCGATGGACCGCTGGTTCCAGCTGCCCGACGTGGATGCGCTGGTGGGAGACCTGATCCGCGACGGCCGGTCGCCGCTCTACGAGCTGGTCGACCAGGCCGGGACCGGCCCGATCCTGGCAGCCGGTGGCCAGCCGGCGTGGACCCTGCTGATGGTGGCGCTCTGGTGGCAGCACCATCGGGACCCGTCGCCATCGTGACACCGGTCGGAGGTGTGGTCCGGTCGGACAAGTGGTGGAACGCCAAGGTCGCGCCCGTGGTGGCGGTGGCCGGCCTCTGCCTGCTCGCCGGGCCGCCCGCCACCGGCGGCGACCTCGTCCGCCTCCTGCTGTTCGTGGTGTCGGCCATCGGCATCGCTGCGTTCGGCCACCTGGTGAACGACGCCGCCGACCGCGACGACGACGTCCGGGCCGGCAAGCCCAACCCGCTGGTGACCTGGACCGGCGCCAGGATCGGGGGCGCGGTCCTGCTCGCGCTGACCGTGGGCCTGGTGCCGTGGGCGTTCCTCGACACCCGGCCGGTGGCGCGGGTCTTCCTGGTGGTGGAGCCCCTGCTGCTGATCGCCTACGCCGTCTCACCCCTCCGCTTGAAGGGCCGGGGCATGCTGGGCGCGCTCACGGATGCGACGTACGCCTACGTGATCCCGCTGGTCTGGACGCTCACCGTGTTCGCCGCCCCTGGCCCGCTCCCCCTGGCGGTGACGGCAGCGCTAGCGGTGTGGGCGCTCCTCGTCGGGCTCCGCAGCATCCTGTGGCACCAGCTCGAGGACCTCGATGGGGATCGGCGGGTCGGCGCTCGCACCGCCGTGGTCCGCCTCGGCCGGGACCGCACGGTGCTCCTCGTGGCCCAGATCCTGCTCCCGCTCGAGGTCGTCGCCGCCGTGGTGCTGGTGGTCCTGGCGGGCGGGGCGCTGCCGTGGCTCCCGTGGGCCAGCGTCGCCTACATCGCCTGGCGCCTCTTCCAGGTGCGGTACCTCTGGGCGGAGCCGCTGCTGCCGTCCGCCCTCCACCACCAGCGGGACCGCGTGCGGCTCGTGGGGTACGTCATCGACGACGAGTTCGTGGTGCGCTGGCTCCCGCTGATCGCCACAATCCTGCTCGCCCTCGAGGATCCGTGGTGGTGGCTGGCGGTCGCGTTCGTGCTGGTGGCGTTCGGGAACGCGGCGCGGGACCTGCTCGGGCGCGACCTGTGGGGCATCCCCGATGCCTTCGAGCGGATCCTCCTCGACCTCCGGACGCAGCAGGCCATCCGCCGCGCCGCCCGGGTCCGCCGCGACCGGGTCGAGCGGGGGCCTGACCCGCTGCCGGACGAGGACCGGGCCGGGCGGCGGTGGGTGTTCGTCGCCTGCGGCGACGACATGCACCTGGTCACGCTCGCCGTGGCCACCGAGCACCTCGCCGCGCTGTCGTCGCTGGAGATCTGGGTCGTCACCGACACGACCCGCAACGGCATGGCGGTCGACGAGACCCAGGTCGACCGGGTCGTCGACGTGCGCACGCCCGAGGAGCTCGACCACCACCAGGCGAGCATCTGGCTCAAGACCGGACTCGGGGAGCTCCTGCCCGAGGGGGAGTGGTGCTACCTCGACACCGACGTGATCGCGGTCTCCGCCGGTGCGGAGGCCGTGTTCGACGCCCGCACGGCACCCATCGCGTTCGCGTCGGACCTGACCCACGTGGGCAACTGCGTCGACCACTTCAGCACCTACGCGATGACGTGTACCTGCCGGGAGACGCGGACCCTGTGCGGGCACCTCCGCGAGCAGTTCCTGGCGCGCTGGGACCTCGAGGTCCCCGGGCGCTGGCTGCACTGGAACGGTGGGGTGTTCGTGTTCGGGCCGGAGGCCCGTCCGTTCCTCGCGATGTGGCGGGAGCGGGCCCTGGCGTCGTTCTCGTGGCCCGAGTGGCGCACGCGCGACCAGGGTGCGCTGATCGCCACGGCCTGGACCATGGGGCTACCGGACCTGCCCCGGCTGCCACGGCGGTTCAACTTCATCGCGGACTTCGACAACCCGGACCTGAGCTTCGATCCGGCGGCCGGTTGGGCGCACCACCCCGACGGCCCCTGGGTCGACCCGGTCTTCCTCCACCTCTACACGAGCCCGCTGCACGAGCAGGACTGGGACTACGGGCGAGACACGGAGCAGATGCTGATCCGCAAGGGCAGCCAGCGCCTCGCCCGCCACCGGGCCGACCACTTCAAGAGCGAGGCCAAGGACCTGATCCCGAGGATGGGCCGGGCGGTCGTCCGGGGCTGGTGGGCCCTGTACCGCGGGGGCTGGGCGGCCTACCGGGCCTGCCACCGCGCCGCGTGGGCCTCCTACAAGGCGCTCCACCGGGCCTTCTGGGCCACCTGGACCGTGGTCTACGGCAAGGCCTACGACGGGGTCTGGGCGGTGCGCCGCGGGTTCGAGTGGGCGTGGGCCAAGATCCGCAAGACCTGGCGGCGGATGGCGCCGAGACGGGTGGCGGCGCGGCTCCGGCGCGGGCGTTCGGTGGCGGGATCGGAGGCGGGGGCCGCGGTGGGTGATGGCTATCGTCGGGGCGTGGACGTACAGGACCGGCTGGAGGGGAGCGGGGCCGCGCCGGGGTCTCTCCCTGCCGCACCCCGCTACATCGACGCCCTGATCGGCGACTTCGCCGACGGCGGCGCCGGTCGGTTCAACCACCTCGGGCACTGGCCGGATCTGGACGCCGATCCGCTGTCCACCGGCCTGGTGCAGGCCCAGCTCCAGATGGTCGAGATCCTCACCGAGCTGGCGGGGATCGGCGACGGTGCCACCGTGCTCGATGTGGGCAGCGGCTTCGGCGGGACCCTCGAGGTCCTCGACCGCCGGTTCTCCGACGTGACGCTGGTCGGGCTCGACATCGATGAGCGTCAGCTCGCCCTGTGCCGAAACCTGGTTCCATCCCCACGGAACCGGATGGCATGGATCCAGGGGGACGGCTGCAACCTCCCGATCGGCTGTCACTCTGTCGACCACCTCCTCTCGGTCGAGGCGATGTGGCACTTCCCGACGCGTGCCGCGTTCTTCGCCGAGGCGGCACGCGTCTTGCGGCCGGGAGGATCCGTCGTGGTGGTCGACCTGCTGGTGGAACCCGGTGCAGCGGCGAAGGTCGGTCTGGCCGACGATGCCGAGCTCACGGCAACGCTGCAGGAGGCGTTCTCACCGTGGCCCCAGCCGCACCTCACCCGCGCCGAGCTCGTCGCCATCGCCGAGGGAGCCGGACTGGCCTGCACCGAGGCGGTCGACGCCACCGCGAACACCAAAGCGACCTACCTCGATCACGGCGATGCCGCCGACCGACCCGGAGCCTCAGGGTTCAGCTCGTCGCCCGCCGTCGAGCTGTTCGTGGAGCTCCATCGGCGAGACCTCCTGTCCGTCCTCTACTTGCGGTTCGAACCGTCTGCACTCGGACCTGGGTGGGCCCGGTGAGCGTGCTTCAAGGTGCGGTGGAGGGCGGGCTCCGATGGCTGAGCGATCAGCAGCTCCCGTCTGGCGAACTGCCGTCGTACGCCAGCTTCTTTGGCGATGAGCCTCCGGCGTGGGAGCCCGATCAGCTGAACTTCATCACCGCGCTCGCTGCCGAGGTCCTCGACATGGTGGACCACGCTGCCGCGCGTTCGATCGTCGACGCGGCGGTGGCGTTCCTCCGCGGCGAGCGTGAGCCCTCCGCCCTCTGGCGGTACTGGGCCCGATCGAACGCGCGGGTGGCCTTCACCCCTCCCGACGCCGACGACACCGCATGCTGCTCGCTCGCCGTCGGGTGCCGGGGTGATGACTCCACCGCCAACGTGGCGATCTACCGCGCGACCGCGGCACCCGACGGCCGCGCCCGTACGTGGCTCGTCCCTCACGGCCGACTGGGCCCGAAGGCATGGTGGACCCTGCGAGACGAGCGCCGGCCGGCCACGGCCGAGCTGCGCAAGGAGCTGTGGAGCAGCACCGAGGCCGAGCCCGGCGACATCGATGCCGTCGTGAACGCCAACGTGTGCCGGTACCTCGGTCCCGAGCGGGCGCCAGCCGGAGCGGTCGAGTGGGTGGCGAGCGTGGTCGAGGCCGGTTGGGAGACCCAGGACAAGTGGCATCGCACGCCGTACACGCTGTGGGCGGCGGTGGCCGATGGCGCTCAGCGGGGCATCGGGCGGTTCGCCTCGCTCGGTCCGGTGGTCATCGACCGGATTGCCGGTGCGGTGGGTCCTGATGGCGGTGTCGAGCGCGACCTCGACACCGCGCTCGCGCTCTTGACCGTCCAGCGCTTCGACGGGCCGGCGGACCTGCGCGCGGCGCTGGCCGGCGCGCTCGTGGCCCGACAGGCCGACGACGGTTCGTGGGCGCGCGAGGTCTTCTACTTCGGCGGCCCGACCGAGGTCTTCGGCTGGGCGTCCGAGGCCCTCACCACGTCCTACGCCGTGGCTGGCCTGGCCGCCGAGCCCGGTTGATGCTGCCGGGGGGTGGTCGCCCGGAGCATCCCAGCGTTACCCTCGTGGGCGACGGGGGCCGATCCGAGGTACCTGCGTCCAGATGAAGGAACCTCGCTCGTGCACCGACCGACCCTGAGGGACAAGGCGTTCGACCGCCACTTCCATCGCCACGGCTACGTGATCGCCCCGTTGGCGACGCCACAGCAGGTGGAGGACGCGCTGGACGTGTTCGAGCGGTTCCCGTCGGGCGTCGAGGAGGGCTACTACGCCAGCATCCACAGCGGGCGCCCTGAGTACAAGGCCAAGGTCGACGCCGAGCTCGAGGCGATCCTGTGGCCGCCGCTGGGCCGTCTGCTCCATCGGCACCGGTCACTGATCGCTGCCTTCATGGTCAAGATGCCGACGGGGACGAGCATCGTTCCGATTCACCAGGACTGGAACACCATGGTGGAGACGCCGACTACCGCCGGCATCACCTGCTGGATCCCGCTGACCCCCGTCACCAATGCCGAGGGTCGCTTCCGGCTGCTGCCCGGCAGTCATCGGTGGCTCCAGCGGCGACGGGGCAGTCCCGGCTTCCCCGCGCCCTACGAGGATGCCGGTCCGGAGATCGTCGATCAGCTGATGGTCCCCCTCGACGTGGGGGTGGGCGAGGTGCTGATCATGGACGGCCGGGTCCTGCACGCCACGCCCCAGAACACGTCGGGGAAGGTGCGCGTCGCGGCATACATCAACGCCCTGCCCGCCGAGGCTCCATCGCTGCACCATTACCGGGCACCAGACGGCCGCGTCGAGAGCTTCTGGGTGGAGGACGAGTTCTACACCAGCTTCTCCATCGGCGAGCGTCCGCCTGGGGAGCCGTTCGAGGTGATCGAGCCCTACGCGGAGCCGCAGCTCACCTTCGAGGATGTGGCCAGTCGTTCGCGGCAGCGCCACGGACTCTTCGGCGCGCGCCGCCCCCGCCTGCACGCCTGAGCGGACGGCGGCCCGTCAGCCCAGGTCCACGATGCGGTGCGCCACCGAGCGGAGGTGGGCGATGGCCGCCACCAAGAGGAGTCCGGCGAGCACGAAGTGGAGGCCGAACAGGGGCCAGTCGGGCCACTCGCCCCGCAGCGCGACATCGCGCAGCGCCTCGATGTCGACCGAGATCGGGTTCACCGAGTTGAGCCATCGGAGCCAGTGCGGGAGCGCGTCCTCCTGGTAGGAGATCGGGCTGGCGAAGAACAGCGCGGTGATGGCGAAGCCCATGACGAACTGGAGGTCGCGGACGAACACTTGCACGGTCGACGCGATGATGCACAGCGCCGAGGCCAGCATCAGCACGGAGAAGATCACCAGGGGGAGGGCGATGAGGGTGATCGGCGGCGCGATCCCCTGGAGGGCGCCGATGATGACGACCGACGGGATGGTGACCACGAGCTCCAGCGAGACCCCGGCGGACTTCGACAGGGGGATGAGCTCCCGCGGGAACACCGAGTGGCCCATGAGGTCGTAGTTGTCCATGAGGCACGTGTTGAGCGCCAAGCCGCCTGAGATCACCCGGAACAGGACGATCCCGGAGAGCAGGTAGCTGAGGTAGGGCAGCCCGCCGCCCTCCTGCTTGAAGATCACCCCGAAGATGAAGGCGTACACCGCCACCACCGCGAACGGCTGGAGCGCGGCCCACAGCGCGCTCAGGGCGCTGCGGCGGTACTTGGCGTCGAAGTCGCGCCGGGTCCAGCGGCGCAGCAGCCGGATCCGCTTGGCGAGGTCGAACCCCACGGTTGCCGACCGGTGGGTCGAACGGGTGGTCTCGGTCACGAGATTGCCCCGGCGTCCTCGTCGACGGGCAGGGCGTCGGCCTCCCACTTCGTGTCGAACATCAGGCCCGGCCGGTGGGTGGGGTCTCCCAGGATCGTGAAGGGCGTGGTCACCTTCGCCAGGGACTCGAGGTACTCCTGGTCGAAGTCGTTCGGGTCGTGCTCCGGGATGACCGCCACGCGCAGGTGGTACGGCCCGGGGGCGACGGGGAACGAGTCGATCTGACCGGTGACGGTCCAGCTCCCGGTGGTGGCGAGCAGCTCGCTCGGGCCTTCGTCGGGCTCGGCGAACGCGGCTCGCCCGATCGAGTAGAAGGACATGACCAGGCGGGCGTCGACGGGTTCGGTGACGCGGAGCGTGAAGCGGAAGGTCAGCGCGCCGCCGGGGACGATGGCGTCGGGCAGGAGCTCGAGATCCTCGACCGCCACGGGCGAGTCCTCGGGCGGGTCGGCGATGAGCTCGGCGTGGACCTGGTCATCAGGGACCGGCTCCCCGATGCCGATGACCTGCTCGCCGATGTAGCGGCTGATGACCGTCACCGGGTCGCCGATGGTCACGATGTGCCCGTGATCGAGCAGCGCGAGCGTGGAGCACAGCTGGCTGATCATATGGTTGCTGTGGGAGACCGCCACCACAGCCGACCCGCGCTCGTGGAGGTCCTTGACCCGACGCAGGCTGCGCTGCTGGTAGTCGAAGTCGCCGACGGACAGCACCTCGTCGAGGAGGATGAGGTCGGCGTCGAACGCGGTCACGAGCGAGAAGCCCAGCCGGGCGCGCATGCCGGTGGAGTACCGCTTCACCGGCGTGTCCATGAACTCCTCGAGCCCCGAGAACGCGACGATCGAGTCGTACTGCTCCTCGATCTCCTGGCGGTCGTGGCCGAGCAGCGCCCCAGCGAACCGCAGGTTCTCCGAGCCGTTGAGCTCCGGGTCGAAGCCGACACCGAGCTCGATGATCGGGGCGACCCGCCCGTGCACCTCGACCGTCCCGTAGGTCGGCTCGACGACGCCGGCGAGGATCTTCAAGATGGTGGACTTCCCGGCGCCGTTGGCGCCGATGATCCCGAGCGACTGCCCAGCCTCGATCTGGAGCGACACGTCGCTGAGAGCGTGGAACGGCTCGCCGGTCTGCACCTCACCCCACGGACCGGGGATGAGCGCACGCCAGTTCGATCGCTCGGCGCCGAGGCGGTAGATCTTCGTGACGTTTTGGAGATCGACCACCAGGGCCATGCAGCGGTCCTTCACGGGATGGGCAACCGGCGGGCCGGACGGACCGTGGGGCCGGGATGCAGCCTGACGACGATACACCTGCCACCCGCTCTGCCTCGTCGCCACGCGTGGCATCTCGCCGGCCGGAGGTGGCATCGTTAGCCTGAGGTCATGTTCCGCTGGAGGTCCTCAGCTCCTCGGGGTGCCGCCTCCGCCGCGCCGGCCCCGGCCCCGGCCCCGGACCGCTTCGGTGCCCTGCGGTTCCGCGACCCCGAGGACCAGCGTCGCTTCGAGCGCGACGGCTTCCTCACGGTCCCGTTCCTCGATGGCCCGGACCTGGCGGTCCTCCTGGCGCTCTGGGACGAGATCGGTCCCGACGACCTGCGCGGCATCTACTCCAACGTCCACGACCAGGACCTGGCGACCAACCGGCGCATCGACCACACGATCACGTCGCTGTTCCGGCCGGCCTCCGACCGCGTGTTCGACGGCGCCCACCTCGGTGGGGCGAGCTTCTTGGTGAAGGGCGTCGGGCCCGACAGCGCCTCGACGCTGCACCAGGACTGGAACAACGTCGAGGAGGACCGAGCGATCTCCCTCTCGATCTGGTGTCCGCTGGTTGATGTGGGGCCCGACAACGGCCAGCTGGTCGTGATCCCCGGCTCGCACCGGTTGCGGCACTCGATCCGCTCTCTCGACACGCCGTCGATCTACCTGGACTTCGACGAGGACGTCGACCGGCTGGCGGTCGACGTCCCGGTCCGGGCCGGGGAGGCCGTGCTCTACGCCCACAGTCTCTTCCACGGATCTCGTCCGAACCGCACCGGATCCATCCGGGTGGCTGCCGTCTCGGGCGTGTTGCCCCCCGGGGCTCGCAACGTCCACTACCGCCGCGCTCCGGGCGCCGATCCCGATGCGTTCGAGGTCCTCGAGATCGAGCGCGACTTCTACTTCGGAGGGATCGCCACGATGAAGGAGGGCGTGCTGCCGCCCTCGGCGCGGCCGTCCGCCACCGTCACGGTGCCGGACCACGAGCTGCGGCTCGAGGAGGTCGTCGGAGGCCCGACCACTGCGGCCGGGAATTCGGAACACCTGGGCTGGTCTCGACGTGGCCGCGATGGCCGGCGGAGGTCGTCGGTCGGGCGTCGGAGTCGCCGACCGCCGCCAACGCGCTCGGGCGGCGCAGCGTGATCAGCGAGGGCGCGTCGCGTCGGTGACGGCGAGCACCACGCGGTCGACCTCGGCGGTGTCGAGGCGCGGGTGGAGCGGCAGCGAGAGGCACGACGCCGCCCATGCCCGGGCGTTCGGGGCGTCGCCGCCGGAGGCACGACCGCGCAGCCCCGGCTGGTCGATCAAGGCGATGGGGTAGTGACGGCGTGACTCGATGGCCGCGCGGCCGAGGAACTCGGCGACCGAAGCCGGGTCTGTGGTCCGCACGACTGCCAGGTGCGGGGCGCCGCCAGGTCCGTGGTCGATCGGGTCGACGTCGAGATCCGCGGGAAAGGCCTCCCGGTAGCGGGCGCAGGTGGCGCGCCGCGACGCGACGGCGTGATCGAGGCCCTCGAGCCGGACCCGCAGGAGCGCGGCCTGGACCTCGTCGAGGCGGGAGTTGCGCGCCGGCACCCGGTGGAGCGGACCCTGGCCGTCGGTCCCGTGGTTGCGCCACCAGCGGACCCGCTCGGCCAGGTCGGGATCGTCGGTGAGCACAGCGCCGCCGTCGCCTGCGCCGCCGAGGTTCTTGGTGGGATAGAAGCTGAGGGCGCCGAACCGGCCGATGGAGCCGACCGGACGTCCGTCGTCGAGGGTCGCACCCTGGGCTTGAGCACAGTCCTCGACGATCTCGATGCCGAGCGGCGCGAACGCCGCGACCCATGCGGCCGCATCAGCCGGCGCGCCGTAGAGGTGCACGAGCACGGCGGCCCGCGTCCTGCGGGTCACCGCGTCCCGAGCGCGTTCGAGGTCCAGGTGCGGGCGGTGAGGCTCGACGTCGACGAGGACCGGAGTGGCGCCGGCGTCGATCACGGCCGCGGCGGTGGCGAAGGCGGTGAACGCCGGCACGATCACCTCGTCGCCGGGGCCGATGCCGAGGGCGGTCAGGCCGAGCGAGAGCGCGTCGGTGCCTGAAGCCACCCCGACCACGTGGGCGGTACCGCTGGTGCGGGCCAGGTCCGCTTCCAGGGCGGCCACCTCCGGTCCGAGCACGTAGACGCCGCGCTCGGCGACGCGGCGCACCGCGTCGATCTCCCGTTCCAGCTCGGCGGGCGAGCGTCGCAGGTCGGCGAAGCGGACGACCGGCGGTCCCGTCACCAGTAGTGGCGCCCGTGAAGCCGGTAGTAGGCGACCGTGGCCTCGAGGCCGTCGGACAGCGACCAGCTCGGCGTCCACCCGAGGTCGGCGGCGATGCGCGAGGAGTCGGTCGAGACGCTGCCCACATCGATCCGGGCGCGGTCTGCGGGCCACGCTGCGTCGACCAGCGTGCCCGCACCGGCGATGGCCACCAGGGTCTTGGCGAACGACTGCAGCGTGAAGGGTGGCTCGGACCCCAGGTTGTAGGTGCTGCCGGGTGCGGCACCGGTGGGCGGGCCGCACCGGAGGAACGCGTCGACGACGTCGTCGATGTAGTTGGCATCGCGCTCTTGGTGACCGCCACCGAACAGCTCGATGGTGCCGTCCTCGATGGCGGCGCGCACGAAGATGGGGATGAAGCCCTGGCTGCGGCCGCGCATGAGCTGGCGGGGCCCGTAGACGTTGGCCAGGCGCAGCACGACCGTGGGCACTCCGTGGACCTCGTGGTAGAGGCGGTGGTAGTGCTCAGCAGCCTGCTTGTGGACGCCGTTGATGTCGGTGGGCCGGACCGGGTGATCCTCGGCGACGGGGATCTGGTCGGGTCGGCCGTAGACCTGACGGGTGGAGGCGAAGACCACCCGGGGGCGCTCTCCGCTGGATCGGATGGCTTCGAGCAGGCTCAGCTGCGCCCGGCCGTTCAGGTCGAGGTCGGTCAGAGGATCGACCATCGAATCGATGTGGCTGACCTGACCCGCGAGGTTGAAGACGCAGTCCTGACCGGCCAACAGGGGTGCCAGGGCGACGGAGTCGCGCAGGTCGATGTCGGCGACCTGCGCCCGGGTGCTGAGCCCGTCCACGTTGAACCGGTTGGCGCCGAGACCCGGGATCGACGAGTCGACGATGGTGACGCGAGCACCGAGGGCGTCGAGCGCGAGCGCCAGGTTCGAGCCGATGAACCCCA
This sequence comes from uncultured Iamiaceae bacterium, assembly GCA_964501845.1. Lineage (GTDB taxonomy): Bacteria > Actinomycetota > Acidimicrobiia > Acidimicrobiales > Iamiaceae > Aquihabitans. The sequence goes on along the minus strand of CAZCVS010000001.1, from coordinate 37,070 downwards.
GGCCTCCGGTCACCAGGATGGACCGTCCGGGATACCAGTCGAGATGATCGGTCATGGGGGTCGCTTCGGCTTGGGTGGTGCCCGGTTGCACGCGAGCAAGATGCCGCAAGTATGCCTGTCGCGCCGCGGCGGGTGCAGGTGCTCCTCGGCTCGCTGCCATCCACCGGCGGTGCTCGGCTGGGTGCTCCGGCTTCGTCCGTCAGCCTGCGGCTCTGCTGGACCTCGTCGATCCGGTGGGATGGTCGGCTACGGTTCGTGACGTCGCCACGTTTGCCGGGGAGTATCCATGAAGGTCACCTTCGTTGCGCTGGGACAGGAGCAGCTCGCCATCTCCCTGCTCTCCTCGGTGCTCAAGCGAGAGGGCCACGAGACCTCCCTCGTCTACAATCCGGCGCTCTTCGACGACCGCTACTACCTGGACATGCCTCGGTTGGGCCGGTTCTTCGACCGCTTCGATGCGATCGTCGACGACATCGTCGCAGAGCAGCCGGATCTGTTGGCCTTCAGCGTCATCACGCCGACGTACCAGTGGTTCCTCGCCGTGGCCCGCGCGGTCAAGGAGCGCTACGACGTTCCGGTGATCTTCGGGGGGGTCCACCCCTCGGCGGTGCCAGAGATCTGCCTCGAGAACGACGTGGTCGACTACGTGTGCATCGGCGAGGGAGAGGACGCGCTCGTCCAACTGTGCGAGGTGCTCCCCACCTCGGGTCACCGCCCGGTCAAGGAGATCGCCAACCTGGCGTGGATCGACGGAGGCCGCCTGGTGCGGGGACCGTCATCGCCGTTCCTCCAGGACCTCGATTCCCTGCCGTACTGGGACAAGGAGCTCTGGGCCGAGCACATCCGCATCGGCGACAACTGGGTGACCATGTCGTCGCGGGGGTGTCCCTACCGGTGCACTTTCTGCTTCAACAACTTCTTCGCCAAGATCCCCGGGAAGGGCAACAGCCGCGGCTACCTCCGGCAGCGCTCCATCGGCCACATGATGGGCGAGTTGGTCGAGGCGAAGGCGACCTACGACATCAAGCGCGTCGAGTTCGACGACGACATCTTCACCACGAAGAAGCAGTGGATCCACGACTTCCTGATCGAGTACAAGCGCGAGGTCGACGTTCCGTTCATCTGCCTCGTGCACCCGCGCTACATCGATCGAGACATGTCCCGGTGGCTCAAGGACGCTGGATGCTTGTCGGTGCAGATGGGCGTGCAGTCCGCCGACGAGGACTACAAGCGCGGGGCACTGCTGCGGATGGAGAACGACAACCACATGCGGGAGTCGCTGGCTGCGCTCCAGGGCGCCGGCCTCCCCGCCAAGCTCGACCACATGCTGGGCCTGCCGGGCGAGCCGCTCTCGGCACAGGAGCTGGCGCTCGACCTCTACAAGGAGTTTCCGCCTCGGCGCATCAGCACCTTCTGGCTGACCCACCTGCCCGGGGTGGAGCTGACCAGGAGCGCGGTCGAGCGAGGCGACCTGAGCGAGGCGGACTACGCCTCCATCAACCGAGGGGAGAGCGGCCGGTTCCACACGCGCAGCTTCATCCATGCCAGCGACCAGGAGATCTACCGCCGGTACGAGATCTTGTACCGCCTCCTCCCGCTCCTGCCCGGACCGCTGCGCCGACGGGTCGGCGTCCGCCACGTGCCCAACCTCCCCGCCACGGTGGCGGACCTGTTCGGGATGTTCCTCGAGGGGCTCAGCAGCGTGATCCAGCGCGACACCGAAGCGCCGATCTACCTCCGGTACTACGGCCACCAGATCCGCAAGCAGATCCCGTTGATCGTTCGAGACATCGTCCGGCGCCGTCGCCCGCTGATGGGCCCACCCCCACAACCGGATGCGCCACGACCGCCAGCAGTACCGTCGGGCAGTGGCAATGCCGCGGGAACGGGAGGTGGCTGCACCGTCCCACCCGAGAGCACGGAGGGTGCGTCCCAGGTGGCGAACGCCGGCGTCGCGGTGGCGATCGGCCTGGGCCCGCGAGCACAGGTGTAGCGGTGCTGTTCGCCGGCCGGTCGAGGGACCCGGCTCGTGGCTGGACGAGGTCCGTGCGCCGGCGGCGCGGTAGCCTCGCTCGATGATCGGGAGGCGACGACGACGAGCGGCGTGGGCGGCTGCAGCCGTGCGAAGCGACGCCGCGGCCGCTCCGGAGGTGTTCCCCACCTTCCAGGACCCCGACACGCAGGCCCGCTTCGATCGGGATGGGTTCGTGGTCGTCGATGTGTTCTCCCCCGCGGAGATCGCCCAGCTGCGCGAGGACGCTCGCCGCCTCGACCCCCCGACGCGCGGGTTCGCCACCTCGGTGGAGATCACCGACGAGGAGTACCGCAACCGGGTGCACGAGGTCCTCAGCGAGCGGTTCCAGGCCCCGGCTGCGTCGCTCTTCGTGGACCACGCCATGAACCTCACGGCCGTTGCCGTGAAGTGGCCGGGCGAGGCGGGCCTCAAGCCCGTCCACCAGGACTGGACCTTCTCCGACGAGACCCGCTTTCGTGCCGTGAACCTCTGGGCACCGCTCGTGGACACCACCGAGCACAACGGGACGCTCGCTGTGCTCCCGGGGAGCCACCGAGCGCTCAACCGGCTCAGGCCGGCGCCGCACTTCCCGTCGGGCTACCACGATCCTGTCGAGGGCCTGACCATGGCTGACCTGCAGTGCATCGATGTGCGCGCCGGCCAGGCGATCGCGCTCGACCTGGCGCTCGTGCACGGGTCGCCACCCAACCGCAGCGACGAGCCTCGGGTGGTCGTCGCCGCGAACTTCCTCCCGCGGGCGTCGCCGATCTCCTACTACTACTGCCGCGACGATGAGCTGGTGCAGTATCGCGACGTCAGTGCCGACTTCTTCCGGCGCTTCGACTTCCGCGCCGAGCCCACCGAGCTGCCTCCGGCGATGCCCGTGGCGTTCGCGCCGCAGCCTCTCACGAGCACCGAGCTCATCGAACGGAGCAATGATGTCGCTGCCGGTCGTCCTACCGTGGGCGCCCGCTGACGGGTTCGGCTTCGGTCCGGTCGGCGGGCTTCGAGCCGTCCGGTGCTCCACCCCTCATCCGGACGAAGGCCATCTTGCCCTCACCGATCGACCCCGGTAGGTAGCAGCCCACGACTGTCACCGGATCGTCAGGGAGCTCCAAGACCATCCGGAACCCGTAGCCTTCGTCGGCCAGTGGCTCGATGTCGCCGTGCATCGGGCACCCGGCGCCTGCGGCGAGGAGCGTGGTGAACTCGTCGAGGCCGCTGCCGGCCCACTCGATGGGCCCGAGCTCGTCGGCCCAGGGTGGGCGCTCGAGGTCCACGACGACGCTGTTCCGGTAGGTCAGCGTCATGGCCTGCACACCGGCCTCGGCTTCGATCGCGTCGACGCTGTCCCACGCCGACGGTACCCGGGTCGCCGTGGGCGATCGCTTCACCGACGGTCGCAGCGTGACCCTCGTCGCCATCGCTGTAGCACGGTCCTTGCTGGCGGCGCGCATCCGCTGGGCGGCCTCGTGCACCGTGGAGCGGCCTTGGCCAGACAGGTCGGGTGACGCATCGGCCGCGCGGTCCAACTCGTCGGCAGCGGCCGCGAGCTCGTCAGTCGGCAGCTTGAGCAGGCCGAACCGTTCGGGACCATCGACCCAGATCACGTTGGGGTTCGCACCCCGGCGGGCCGACTCGACCAGGAAGCCGGGGAGCTCCCACCAGTTCTGGGCCATGAGGCAGAAGCTCAAGGTCAGACCGGCACCACTGGCCTCGGTGGCCGCCTGGAAGTGGTCGAGGTTGGCGTGGAGCTGTTCGGGGTCGATGCCGACCCGGATCTCGCGGAGCAGCTCGGGATCGAGCGCGTCGATCGACACGTTCACCGAGGCGCGCCGGTCGGCAAGGAGACGGGCGACCCGTGGGTTCCAGACGGTTCCGTTGGTGGTCACGGAGATTTCGGCACGGGTCCCGAGCTCGGCCATGAGGTCCCAGATGCGCCAGTTCTCCTTGGCGAGCAAGGGCTCTCCGCCCTTGAAGGACGCCCGCTCCAGATGAGGCAGGAACACGGCCAACTCGTCGAAGAATCGGTCGTCGTAGGCCGGGGCCAGCGGCGGGCGCCCCTCCCGCTGGCTGCGGATGGCCGATGACAGCCCGCCGTTGCACATCACGCAGCGGAGGTTGCACCGGTTGGACAGGGCGAAGTCCATGACAGCCGGGAAGCGGGCGCCAGGTCGGCGTGCCTGCGGATCGAAGGAGGCGGCGAGGCTTGCGTCGCGGCGTCCATCCTTTGCCATCGCACCGCACTCCCAGCAGCCGTAGCCGAAGTCGTCCGCCTCCAATGCCCGCCGCAGCACCGCTGCCTCGTCGGAATCCCAGATCTCGCGCAGCGCCCGCCGACGCGGCCCGGTGACCCAACCGAGCACGTGCCAGCTCGCGCAGCAGGCGGTGACCGCCCCGTCGGGGCGGAAGTAGAGCGCCGAGGCTGGGGCGGCGCACGAAGTTTCGAGCCGGTCGCCCGGCGACTCTCGGACCACGGTCGCGATCCCCCTTGGCACCCGTACCGACGCCCCACCCTACCGCTGACCCCGGCGGTCGAGGCCGGTCCTGCCGGTAGCCTCCCGGCCATGGGATCGCCTGGTGTCGACGTGCCGCGCCCTTCGCCGGCAGGATTCGCCGACGCGCAGGTGGCTGCGGCGCTCGCGGTGGACGGGTACGCCGTGGTGCCGTTCCTCGACCCCGACGAGCTCGAGCGGGCGCGCTCGTCGCGCCACGAGCTGGGTCCTGCGCCTGATGACCCCCGAACGGGCTTCTTCAGCGATGCCTGGTGCGGAGAGCCGAGCTACCGCGCCGCGGTGGACCGCGGCCTCCGTGCCATCCTCGGTCCGCCACTGGCGCGGCTCACCTCGGATCACGACCTCCTCGCGGTCGCGCACCTGGCGAAGTGGTCGAGCGCCGACTCCACCGTGCGCACCCACCGCGACCCATCGTTCGTCGACGAGACCCGGCACCGGTCCTTCACCGTCTGGTGCGCGCTCGATGCCACCGACGCCGCCAACGGGGTCCTGCTCGTCGCACCCGGAAGCCACCTGGCTGCGGCCACCGGCTGGCGGGTCCACGACGGGGACGAGAACCTGGCCCCCGAGGTCGACGAGGACCCTGATCGGTTCCTGGTGGAGGTCCGGCTCGCGCCCGGTCACGCGGTGGTCTTCGACCATGCGCTGATCCACGGCTCGGGCCCCAACGCCTCGGGCCAAGCCCGCGTCGCCCTGGCGGCGATGCTGACCCCGATCGGGGCGCAGCCGGCGTATGCCCTCCCCATCGACCGGGAGACGGCGGAGGTGTTCGACGTAGACCGGCGCTTCTTCGTCGAGCACCAGTTCCACGCCCTCGACCCCGACCGCATGCGTGCTGAGCTCCCGCCGGCGCGACGAGCGGTTCGCGCCGCGCGCGTCACCTCCGGCCCGTTCGGAGCGGAAGCGCCGAGCGACCCGCCTTCGCCGGTCTGCGTCGACGCGCACCACCTGGTCCGCCATGTGCTTGGCGACGCGACCACCTTCTCCACTGAGGGCCCTGCCATCCAGTGTGGCCAAGAGCGCCCTCTCCTGCCGCTCCAGGCGTCACCCGAAGACCACCCCCGCCTCCGTTCGCGCCTCGAGGTGGTGCTGGCCCCGTCCGCCATCGCCGGCCTCGAACCGATCATCCGCGCCCGGGCGGCTGCGCTCCTCGACGACCTCGCGGCCACGGGTGGAGGCGATGGCAACGCCCGCTACTCGCGTCCGCTTCCCGTGGGGGTCTTCGTTGACCTCCTCGGCCTCCCACCGGAGGACCTCGGCGTCGTGCGCGAGCTGCACGACGGCGTCCTGCGAGGGCGCCGAGACGACGACCCGGACGACCATCCAGCGCAGTTCGGTCGCCGCATTTACGCCTACTTCGGCCCGATCGTGGCCACCCGCCGCCGCCACCCCGGCGATGATCTGCTCAGCCGGCTGCTGGTGGCCGACGGGCCGGGCGATCCCATGACGGACGAGGAGATCGTGGACACGGCGTACACGCTGCTGCTGGCCGGCATCGATCCCGTGGCGGAGGCGCTGTCGTGCACCCTTGCCCTGCTCGCGGAAGACGCAACCCCCGGCGGCGTCGAGCACGCCGACCTCGCGGCCCGCGGGGCGGTCGAGGAGCTGCTGCGCTGGGGATCGCCGGTCAAGGCCATCGCCCGGCTGGCGACGTCGTCCACCAAGATCGGCGCCGCCGACGCCCCGGCCGGTGCCCGGATCTCCTGCGACCTGGCTGCGGCCAACCACGACCCTGCCGTATTCGCGGATCCGGATCGGTTCGACCCCGCCCGCCGCACGTCAGCCCACGTCGCCTTCGGCGCCGGCCCGCACCGCTGCATCGGGTCCTACTTGGCCCGGCTCGAGGTCCGCATCACGATCGAGGAGGTCGGCCGGCGGCTCGCCAACCTGTCGCTGGTCTCCGACGGTGGCCCACCTCGATCTCCAGCGGAGCAACGTGCCGGCGAGCCATTGGAGATCCGCTGCAATCGGGTCGGCGGCTGAGCGCCTGAGCCGGTAGCGACGCCCGCCCTGTAGCATCCGGGCAGGCGAATGGAGCCGAGGGGGCAGTACTACACATGCACGTCACGTTCGTCGCCTTGGGACAGGAGCAGCTCGGCATCTCGCTGCTCTCATCGGTCCTCCAACGAGAGGGCCACACCACGTCGCTCGCCTTCAACCCGGCGCTGTTCGACGATCGGACCTACCTCGACATGCCCGCTCTTGCCCGGGTCTTCGACCGGACGGCGGCGGTCGTTGACGAGGCCATCGCATCGGCCCCCGACCTCGTGGCCTTCAGCGTCTTGACCCCCACCTACCAGTGGTCCCTCCAGGTCGCGAACGCCATCAAGGCCCGCAGCGACGTCCCCATCATCTTCGGTGGGGTGCACCCCTCCGCGGTCCCAGAGGTCTGCCTCGCGAACGACTGCATCGACTACGTGTGCCGTGGCGAGGGAGAAGAGGCACTGGTGCGGCTGTGCGAGGTCCTCCCGCCGGCGCACCGCCGACCGGCCGCCCCCATCGGGAACCTGTGGTGGCGCGACGGTGGGAAGCTGGTCGTCGGGCCGAACTCGCCGTTCGAGCAGGAGCTCGATGAGCTTCCGTTCTTCGACAAGGAGCTGTGGAGCCCGCACATCCGGATCCAGGACAGCTACATGACGATGGCGTCGCGCGGCTGCCCGTACCGTTGCACCTTCTGCTTCAACAACTTCTTCGCCAAGCTGCCAGGCAAGGGCAACAGCCGGGGCTACCTGCGTCGTCGGTCGATCGAGAACGTCATGGAGGAGCTCGTCGGGGCCAAGGCCCGCTGGGGTCTCAAGCGCGTCGACTTCGAGGACGACATCTTCACCACCAACAAGGACTGGTTGAAGGCCTTCCTGCACGAGTACCGGCGCGAGATCGACCTGCCGTTCCACTGCCTCGTGCACCCGCGCTACATCGACGACGACATGGCCCGCTGGCTCAAGGACGCTGGCTGCCGCTGGGTCCAGATGGGCGTCCAGTCCGCCGACGAGGACTACAAGCGCGAAGAGCTCCTCCGGATGGAGAAGGAGCGCCACATGGACGAGTCGCTGGCTGCGCTCGCCAGCGCCGATCTGGACGTGAAGGTCGACCACATCCTCGGCCTCCCCGGCGAGCCGCTCGGCGCCCAGGAGAAGGCACGTGAGCTCTACGCCTCGCACCCGCCGGCACGGATCCAGGTCTTCTGGTTGAAGTACCTGCCCGGGGTCGAGCTGACTCGCGCCGCCCACGAGCGCGGCGAGCTCTCCGACGCGGACGTCGACCTGATCAACGAGGGCCGCAGCGGTCACTTCCACGCGCCGAACACCGAGGACACCGACGAGGCGAAGCTGTACCGGAAGTACGAACTGCTGTTCCGCCTCCTGCCGATGCTCCCTGGCGGCCTCCGGCGACGCATCCGGGTGCACCACCTTCCCTCGCTCTCCGTGGGCCTCACGAGCCTGCTCGGGATGCTGGCGGAGGGGACGAAGGTCGTCCTCGACCGGGACGTGGAGGCGATCACCTACGTGCGGCACTACCTGCACACCGCCCGCCGGCAGCTCCCTGGGATCCTCCGCCGTCGCGGGCGGCGGCGGCCGGTGGAGGCGCCCCGCTTCGTGGCCCGAGGCGCGGCTCGCGCCCTGGACCCGGTCGGGCTCGGATCGGTCGCCCCGGAGTCGGGATGCGCAACGGCTCCCGCGGCGACGTCGGTCGCCGTCGACCTCGCCGTGCGGCCGCGTGGCTAGTCGGTCCGAGATGACGAGCGACGTGGAGTCGCAACTGACGCGCCTTCGCTCCGCTCGGATCCGTCGGCTGCTGTACTGGCTCATGGTGGTCAGCTCCGTGGCCTGGACGATCCTCAACCGGGCACGGTTCGAGACGTTCATGGACGACGCCGAGACGATCGGGCCCCTGGTCGGTGTCCTGAGTGCGCTCGCCGGGGTGTGGGCGCTCAGCTTGGCTTACGTGTGCTTGTGCGCGGCGGCGCGAACCGCAGGGAGCGTCCGACGCAACCCGCTCGCCTGGGTCCGTTCGTTCCACGACCTCGGCCGTTCCTCCAACAGCGTGATCGCCGAGTTGGCCGGCAGCCGCTCGTTCTATCTCGGATGGTGGGTCAGTTGGATCGCGACCACCCTCGCGTCGCTGCTGCCGGCGGTCGTCGCCGTCGTGCGACTCGGGTCATCTGGTCTCGGGATCGTCGGGCTCGCGGCAGCCAGCATCGGCGTCAACGTCAGCTGGCGCCTGCCCATCGAGACCCGGATGCGACGGCTACGAGCGAGCCCCCGGGATCTGAGGCCGGTCGTGCTCGCTGGCGAGCTCTGACGGCTCGATCTCGACGCTCCCGCAGGTGCGGGACCTGCGCTGGGCAGCGCCCGCACGGACCGACGCCACCACGTAGGGCGGCTGGTCCGTGCTTCGCACGAACACCCGTCCCAGGTACTCGCCGATGATCCCCAGCGCGAAGAGGATCGATCCGCCGACGAGCGCCACGAGTGCCGCGAGCAGCCACATCCCCAGGTTGCCGTCACCGCGGGTGGCGAATCCGGCGAGGGCGAGGCAGACCGAGGTCGCGCCGAGCAGCGCTCCGCCGGCCGAGGCGAGACGCAACGGTCGGACGGAGTAGTTCGTGATCATGTCGAGCGTGTGCTCGATGAGGCCGCTCAGCCGGTAGTTCGACCGACCGATGGCGCGCGGTGCGTGGCGGACCGTCACGAACGAGGTGCTGGTGGCCCCCCAGTGCAACATCTCATCGAGGTAGATCGCCTGGCTCGGACCGTCGGCGAACGCCTCGCGGAGTGAGGTTCGAAAGGCGCGGAAGCTGCTCACGGCTCGGACGTCGGCCGTGCGGAGCAGCACCGATGCGATCCACTTCCAGATCCAGGCTGCGGCACGCCGACCACGGGAGTGGTGCACGCGTTCGGGCACGCCGTAGACGAGATCATGGCCCTGGGCGAGCCCGTCGAGCAGCAGCGGGATCTCCGACGGGGGGTTCTGCAGGTCGTCATCGAGGGTCACGACGACCTCGAACCGGGCCGCTCTGATGCCGCACAGGAGGGCGTTGTGCTCGCCGACGTTCCTCGCCAGGCGGATGCCCACGACTCCCGGGACGTGCTCGGCGAGCGTGACGATCGCGTCCCACGATGCGTCGATGCTGCCGTCGTCCACCAGCACGATCTCGTGGTCGGTAGCGGCGTCCGCCAGCACCGCGCCGAGCTGCTCGACGAGCGAGGCGAGCGACCCTTCGCTGTTGTAGACGGGAACGACTGCCGAAACCTGCATGTCCCCTCTCCTGCTTCTGGTCATCGCCTCTTCGAGCGCCATCATGGCGGGTCGGGCTACTTGGCACCAGCTCCAGCAAGCCGGGCCCGGAACGTCCCCCCATCCATCCCCTGGCTGTCCAGGGAGATGTGGTCGACCACCGATCCGAAACGTTCGTCTCCGTCGCCGTGCCAGAAGTCCCAGAAGAACCCCTCGGTGACCGACCACACCTGCACTTGGTCGGGCGGTGACGGTGCGGGCGGTCGCCGGTAGAAGCGCGCTTCCGCCTGTTCGGGCACCATGATCAACTGGATGGCCAGGCGGTCGGAATCGGCCCGATTCTGCGCCGAGTAGTGGATGACCGCGTCATCGAGGACGATCGCCTCGCCGGCACGGACCGGGACCGGTTCGAGCCGGGGATGGATCTCCTCGGCGAGCTGGGTGAAGGCCTCGTAGGCCCACATGCCTCGCGGCTCTCGAAAGGCGCGGTGGCTTCCCGGAAGGAGTTCGAGCGCTCCGTTCGACGGCGTCACATCGGTGAGCGCCACCCACACCGAGACCGATCGGAACCTTGCCTCGTCGACGACGGACCAGTTCTGGTGGATGGGTACCACCCCGGTGCCAGGTGGCTTGTTCACGAAGTTCGCCACGAGTGGACGATAGGAATCGAGCAGCGGGGCCGCCCTTCGTCCCACGACGTCGATGATCTCATGGTAGGCGGCCTCTCGGAACTCGGGCTTGCTGTGGATGACGGTGAACTCGGCGTAGGTGTCGTCGTAGGCACCCTCATCGTTCAGCCCGCCTCCGTACGCCCGCTGCCGGTAGAAGCCTCGCAGCCGGTCGACCTCGTGCTCGCTGAGCAGGGGAACCACGGTCCAGCCCCGCTCACGGAGCTCGGTCTCGCGGGCCTCGTCCACCATCGTCGGGGGCAGGTCCTGCGGCGACGGGACGTTGGGAACCGGGACCAGCGGACGATGGTCGTGGCGGTCCCTCATCAGTGTCTCCCGAGGACTGGCAACATGCCGGCAGTCTTGCATGCCGTGGCGGCCGCCCGGCCGTCGGAAGCGGCCTTGGCCCGCGTGGGACCGCTGCCGCGCTCGGCGAACATCACGACCGAGGTCCCCACGGGCAGCTCGACCCGGCGCAGCACGGCGCGCTCTGCCGCCGCAAGCAGGTCGAGCACGAGGTTGAGCGGCCACCGATGGATGGAAGGCGGTACCTCTCCGACCGAGGGGAGCAGGCGGTAGGCAAGGCCCTGAGCTGCCGCGAGGGGTGCGCCGAAGGAGAACAGGTACGTGCTGCGGCGCACCTCGAGTCCTGCGCGCTCGAGCGCTCGATCGAGGTAGGGCCGGCGGAACCGCCGCCGGCCCTGCACGCGCCGGTCGTGGGCTCGCTCGAAGGAGGGGAAGGCCGGTTCGATGAGCACGACGGCACCGCCCGGCACCAGGACCCGGGCGACCTCGGCGAGTACGGCGGCGGGGTCAGCTACCGAGTAGAGGAGGTTGACGGCGACGACGACGTCGAAGGTCTCGGGCGCGAGGGGGAGCATCGCAGCGTCGGCGCGGACGGCGGTCACCGGCCGATCCCGCAGGAACGCCATGGACCGTTCGGTCAGGTCTACCGCCACGACGCCCTCGAGGTCGGAGCTGGCGGCCCCGGTGCCGGCGCCCAGGTCGAGGATGCGGAGGGGGGTGCCGTCGGGTCGCTGGCGTCCGCCCACGAGGAAGCCGACGGCCCAACGGATGGCGCGATACCACCAATGGTCGTGCTCGATCGCCGCGATGAGGTCGTACTGGTCGGGCTCCACGGGAATCAGGACCCGTCGCTCGACACGGACCCTGGGTCATCGACGTCGGGCTGGGGCCAGGCAGGTGCAGCTTCGGCCGGGTAGCAGGTGGCCCCCGCACCTTGGCAGCGCCACGTGGCGACACCCGCTGCGAGGTACGGGACCAGGACCAGTGCCAAGATGGCCAGCACCGGGGCGGACACCCGACCCTCCTGCCGCAAGACCAGCACCCGACGGCACCCGAAGATGAGCAGGACGGCGGCCCCGGCACCGGCCAGTTGGATGATGTCACCACCCAGCGAGCCCTTGTAGATGGTGTCGCCCGAGCGGGCGAACACGACGGAGGCGGCGAGGCCGACGACGAACAAGCCGAGCGCCACCTGCACGGAGGCATCCAGCAGTGGCGTCCGCACGAGCAGGAGCGCCACCACCGGGAAGAGGCAGATCAACCAGAACTGCCAGCCGAGCCCGCCGAACTCGCGCAGCTCCCACATCGGACGGATAGCGATCCCACCCGTCAAGTACGACGGGCTGAACCAGCGCAGGATCGAGAACTGGAAGACGGTCACGGCCGCGGCGGGAAGCGTGACGAGGCGGAGGGCATCGCTGACGCCCCGCCGCTGCCCGCGTGGGGCGCCTCGAGCGGTGAGCCAGGCCAGCGCCGGGGCCACGATCGCGATCGCGGGGACCAGGTTCGGCTTGGCGATGGCGGTGACGACGACCAGCGGGGGCAGGACGCGCCGCATCGTCGGGCCGAGCCGGTCTTCGACCAGGAGCCCGGTGAGCCAGACCATCGCCACGTTCAGCCCCATCGAGGCCAGGGTGGTGGGGACGAACGAGTAGTAGAGCGGCACGAACCGGGTAGCGGGGCTGGCGAGTGCGTCGAAGCCCTGCAGCGCCGCCGGGCTCTCCATCATGGCGAGCGCCAGGCTGGCGATCACCGCCGCGACGGGGGCCAGCAGGGGCCGACCTTCATCGGTGCGGCGGAACACGAAGTAGAGCGCGGCGCCGAACCCGGCCGAGGCCAGGATCGAGGTGATGGTTCCGGCGATACGCGGATCCGCGCCGGGCACGACGACATCGATCGCCCTGGAGAACAGGTGCCAGCCGAAGTGAGGTTGGACCGGGCTGAGCGGGTCACTGAAGGTGTCGGGGATCCGGGCGGCGTGCCAGACCCAGAGGTTCGGGAAGACCAGCGCCGGTCGAAAGAGCGCATGGTAGGCGACCGGCCCGAAGACCAGGGCGTGCAGGCCTGCCACCAAGGCCACCCAGGGCCACTCGATTCCGGGCTTGCGGACCTGATCGGCCGTCCGATCCTGGGTCGTGGTGTCGGTCATGTGTCGCCGGCGCTGCCGGCCCCTTTCCGGCGCGTGCACGCCCCGCGGATGCCCAAAGGCTCCTCCCGCCGCGACCCTACCGGTGCGATGGTGGCGGACCCCAGCCCGAAGGGCCGCGCGAAACCCTCGCGGAACCTAACCGCTGAGGTCGTGCAGCCGGCTGGAGAGATCCTGGTACATCGCCGTGGCGACCGCCGCGGCACCAAGCTCGTTGGTGTGCTCCCAGTCGAAGAACGTGGGCTTGTCCTCGCCGGCCAATGCGTCGCGAAGGTCGGTGGGCTCGACCCCGGACTCAGTGCGGATCGCGTCGAACAGGGAACGACCCTCGCGCATCGCCGCCTCATCGGCCCCCAGCCGCTGGTAAAGGGGTTTGGCGAACGGCTGCATCGGCGTCGTGACAAGTGACGGCTGCCAGTACCTGACGACGGGGACATCGCCGGCCAGCTCATCGGCCATCGTGGCTGCCTGCCGGTACTGGGTGGCCGCGAGCTCCACCGTGCGTCGGCTCCGCTCCTCGTCGGTCCACGCCGCCGTCTCCGCGGACGTGCCTCGCTTCCCGCGCTCGGGCCCGACCGCCACGTAATAGGGGACATCGGGGTCGACGAACCCCACGGTGACCCGCTCGACCGCCGTCGCCAACTCGTTCACCCCGTCGTAGAAGACGACGAGGTCGGGCGCGGGTTCGACTGTGAGAGCCCGGCCGAAGGCCAGCGCCCCCTGGTAGGCGTTGTAGCCCTCGACCCCGAAGTTCACCGGGCGGATCTGGATCCCGTCGTCCTCCGCGAGCTTGGCGACCATCGACGGGATCGTGTAGTCGTCGCGCTGCGACCCTCCATACAGGGTCGAGCCGCCGAAGAACCAGACGGTCAGCTGCGGATCGTCTGGTTCGTAGCTGGCACGCTTCCCGTCCCGGACCGTCAGGAGCTCGCCTTTGCTGTCGACGTAGCTCCAGCCCAGGACGGGGTCGAGTTGGGACTCCACCCGGTTGCGTTCGTCGAGCACCTGCGCGGCCCACGGCTCATCTTGGAACGCGTACTCCAGCACGACGTCTCGTTCCTCGGGGCTGAACCGCTGCCCGGTCCCTCGCGCGGGTCGCCACGAGGCGCCGGTGACGGTCTGCGCCTCCTGCGGGGTGGCCACCTTGACGACGGCCCCTCCGATGAGCATCCCGATGCTGAGGGCGATCGCTAGCGACCGGGTGCTGGACCCGCGACGGCGGCTTTCTGGTGTCACCGCTCGATTCTAGCGTGCCCTCGCGCTTGCACTTCCGCGCCGTCGCATCTAGGACGCGAGGGCCAGAGACGCTCGCTGGACCGCATCGGGCGCCCAGCCGGTCACCGAGCCGGTGCCCTGGATGATCACGAGCTGCGCCGTGCGGGCGACGGCCGCTCCCGCCAGCTGTCCATCGCGCTCCAGGGAGCTGTAGCGCACCCCCGCCACCCAAGCGTCGACGTTCGCGGGGTCTTGGTCCGATGACAAGGGCATCGGATCGATGTCGCCCTCGATCCCTAAGCGGAGCGTCGCCGCTTCGGTGATGCACCGAGTGCCGGCCGGGCCCCGCAGATCGGACCGGAGCCGTTCGACCTGGGCCGCATCGGTCAGCTCGATGACAGCGGTCGTGAGGCGCGCCTGACCTGTCTGGTCCGAACGCCCGTAGCTGGGGCCGGTGCGAATCCGTGCTTCGGGTCCAGCCAGCTGCGCGGCGCAGTCGGCCACCACGTTCGGGACGGCGATGGCACCAGACCACCCAGGCCCGAGATCGGTCGCCGTCAAACCGAGATCGGCATGGGCGAGTGGCTCTGCGAGGTCGGTGAGCACGTCCGGTCGGCGCTCTTGTCGCGGGACACCCTCCTCCTCGTACCACTGGGCGACGGCCGGTTCGAGCTCGTCCCACATGCACTTCGCTACCAACCGGGCACCCATCTCGTTGGTGTGGGCATCGCTGAGGTACACCTCCGGGTGCTCGTCGAGGCAATCCACGATGGGAACGGTGGGGCCGCTGAGCGCCGCGGTCGCGTGGGAGTAGGCGGTCGCCGGGTCGTCCCAGCTCGGAACCGGTTGCCAGAAGAACAACGGCTCGATGTCGGCGCGACCGGCGATCGACTCGATCAGCGACCGGCCCCGAACGTACACCTCGGCAGCCGCCTGACCTTGCTCTTGGGGCGTCGGGTCGTCGACCGTCGGGGTAGCCCCGGCCGGTACGTCGAGGGCGTCGCGGACGGCGGTGGTCGCGCGAGCGATGGCGCTGTCGCGGCGGTAGACGTCCCACCACCCGCTCTCCCCGTCGGTCGGCTCGGCGGTCTCCGCACTGCTCGGCGCGCTCTCGAGGGCGTCGGCCAGCTGGTCAGCCTCGGTGTTGGTCGGCGAGCCGAGCGTGTCGGGCTGGCGCTGGGCGTACACGTCGTTCGTTCCGTCGTAGAACACGGCCCGCAGGGGCCGTTCGCCCTGGTCGGTGAGGTGCTCGAACAGCAACATCTCCTGCCAGCTCACGAACCCGCTCATCCCGTGGTTCCGCACCTGGATCGGGTAGCCCTCCGATGCGGCGAGGCGGGCGACCTCCGACGGGATTGTGTGCCCGTCGCGCTGTCCGATGCCGAACATCGTCGAGCCGCCGTAGAAGCTGATCAGGGGTCCGCGGATGCTCCCCTTCGGGGGTTCGTAGGAGGCGCGGGTCCAACCAGCACCGTTGACGTACTCGCCGGAGTAGGTGCCGTTCACGATCCCGATGAACGGCCAGAACTTCGCCGGGACGTTGTTCAGCTCGTCGAAGTACTGGTTGGCCCAGGGAACCCCGCCCATCGCGGGGTCTGCGGCGCGCGGGTCGGGCGGCGCGTCGGATCCGCTCACGTTGATGAGGGTGGGCGGTGGGCCCTCGGCGGACTTGGGAGGGCTGACCCGGTTCCAGAGCGCCCCGATCGCCTGGTCGGCGAGGAGGAGGGCAAGGGTCAGCCCCAGGGCGACCAGGACGGGGTGACCGTTGCGAGCGCCGGTGCTCGGCTCCGCGGTGCCGGGGTGTCGTTCGTTGCCCCACGGACTCGGTTCGCGGTGGAGCCAGGCCGGTGGGGCCGTGACGTCACGCTGCCACCGGGGACGGCTCAGGGCCCAGGCAGGGATGAACGCCACCACGTAGATCAGGCCGAAGATCGCCGCTGTGAGCAACTTCCCCGCCTGTACGGCGAGGGCCTGGACCTTCGCATCGAAGGGGGCGCCGACAACCACCCGGGCGGTGGTCAAGCACACGAGCGCGAGAAGCAGGACTAGGAGGTGTGAGCTGCCCAACGCCGCGGCGACGGCGACCAGACCGGCTGGCACGAGGAACGCAGGATGCCAGAGGGCCCGCCTGGTGCGTGTCCCGACCGAGAGCGCCATCGACGCCGGGTCGGCTGCGCGCTTCTCGCCCTCAGACCGTCTCACGAGGTCATCGATCCCCTCCTGGGTGCGGGCGCAGCAACGGCATCGAGCACCCGTGAGCAGCGTAGACTGCAGGTCGCCGTCGGCGGCCGCGTGCAGGGGACCAGGTCCATCGGCGCCGAGCGCGACCGCCTCACCCCGGTGCGCCTCGACCGGCAGAAGGACTCTGTCAGTATGGGCGGGTGATCCTCCGCCTCAAGGTCCCGTGCGTCACCGCATGAATCCGGCGGGTGGCGAGGATCGAAGACCGGTCGGATGGCGCACCGTCTCGGTGGTGGCCTTGGCTGCATTGGTGCTGGCCGGCTGCGCCGCGCAGGATGCGGCCGTGGCGCCTGCAGAGCTCGAAGGTCTCCGAGCGTCCACCCTCGACGGCGGTCGTCGCCACATGTGCGCGGTCACGACCGGGGGCTTCCTCGAATGCTGGGGAGCGAACTCCTTCGGGCAGACCGGAGACGGCAATCCACTTCGTCAGCCGACGCGCCCGCGGCCCGTGCCGGCCCTGCCCGTCGTGTCGGCCGTGTCCGCTGGCGACGACTTCACCTGTGCGCTCGACGACGACGGCGCACCGTGGTGCTGGGGTCAGAACATGGCGGGTCAGCTTGGCAACGGACAGCGGGTCACGCAGAGCCTCGTGCCCGAGAAGGCCCTCGGGAGCCTCGAGGCGACGGAGCTCGCGACCGGTGACTTCCACACGTGCGCCCTCGAGACCGACGGCGAGGTGTCCTGCTGGGGCCTTGGAGCGTTCGGCCAGGTCGGCGATGGAACCCGTGAGGATCGCTACCGTCCTCGGCGCGTCGCGACCTCAGGTGGTGCGAGGGCGGTCGCGGCCGGCGCGAACCACACCTGCCTGATCACCGGCGAAGGTGGTGTCGAGTGCTGGGGCCTCAACCGCTTCGGCCAGCTCGGCGACGGATCCCGGGCCGACGCTTCGGTGCCGTCGCCCGTCTCGGGCATCGATGGCAAGGTGGTCCAGGTGGTAGCCGGCGACGACTTCACCTGCGCTCGCTTGGCGGCCGGAGGGGTGCAGTGCTGGGGGTCGAACAGCTTTGGCCAGCTGGGCAATGGTCAGCGCACAGACCGCGCGAGACCGACGGAGCTGGTCGGCATCGACAACGCGGTGGACCTCGTCGCTGGCGGTCGACATGCATGCGCCGCCCTCTCCGACGGCGAGGTCTGGTGCTGGGGCGCGAACGAATCTGGCCAGCTGGGCGACGGTGGGCGAACCCATCGAGCCGCTGCAGTGCGAGCGGCGCCTGCCAGCGACGCTCGAAACGTTGCTGCAACCGATGCCGGGAGCTGTTCGCTCGACGGTGGAGGACGCGTCACCTGTTGGGGGCACAAGCGATGAGCCTCGATCCATCACCGCGCCTCGTTCGGCGCTTCATCCCGGTTCTGCTCGGGGTCGTCGTGGCTGCGCTCTACGTGCCCCCGGTCGTGGCCACGGGACTGCGAACCGACCTCGGCGGCCAATTGCTGCACGCGCAGCAGATGGAGCTGACGGGGAAGTCGTTCGCGCCCTACTACCTGCTCTTCCAGGCGACGATCGTCATCCGGGCGCTCATCCCCTTCGCTGCACTCGAGACGGTGATCCCGGCAGCGACCAGTCGGCAGGCGACGTGGGAGATCTCCGGTGTGGTGGCCATGGTCGGATCCGCCATGCTCGCTGCCGAGGTCGTCTACTTCCGCCTACTCGCCATCGCCGGCGCGCGAAGCGCTCGCTGGTACGGCTGGACCCAAGCAGCGGCATCGGTCGGCCTCATGCTGGTCGCTCCCATCACCATCTTCACCTGGTCGAACCACCAGTTGCTGGGGGGGTACGTCACCTTCACGACGTTCGACGGCGCGACGACGGTGTTCCTGAAGCCGTTCGCGCTGCTCCTGTTCTGGTTCATCGTCGATCGCATGGAGGCGAGGTCGACGGCGATCCGCGACATCTGGATCTGCGCGGCGCTGTCGGCGCTCGCCTGGAGCGCCAAGCCGTCGTTCACCATCTGCCTCGTGCCTGCGTTGCTGGTCTACGTCACCGTTCGCGCACTGCGCGGCCAGACCGTGGCCTGGAGGTTCCTGGCCGCTGGCGTCTTCCTGCCGACGGCGCTCGTCGCGGTCGCGCTGACCGCGGGACCAGCGCGGGCCTCTGGGCCGGACGGCGCCCCCGGGTCGACCCTGGCCCCCCTGAAGGTGGTCGGGGACGCCCTCGCGGCGAGGGGCCAACCGCTCTGGTTCTTCGCGCCCTTCCTGGCCGCATCCTGTGCGTTCCCGGTCGCCGTCGCGATCGTCCATCGACGCCGCATCGCGTCATCATCGTCCGTCGTCTTGGCATGGCTTGTGTTCGGCGCTGGCGTCGGGCAGTACTACCTCTTCCGCATCACCCGCAAGGTCGACTTCGGAGACCTCATCGGAGGTGCGCAGATCGGACTGTTCGTCGTGTTCGTCGAGTCGGTCCGATTCGCGCTCGCCGAGGAACTTCGCGGGGATGCCGCGACCCCAGGGGGCGCGAACGCACGGCATCGACGGATCCGGCGAGTGGTCCTGTCCGGGGTCTTCGCCCTTCAGGTCTTCTGCGGCCTGTTCCTCCTCGTACGTGACGTGACCGATCCTGCAGCGTGGTGGTGAGCACGAGCTGCCGAGGCGGCACGCGGTAACGTCACCGCCGTCCGGCGAGCAGGAAGACCGTACGACATGTCCTCCCTACCCTCAGCAGACCGCGTCGCTGAAGGATCTCAGCCGATGGTCGATGACGGCTTCCTCGACATCGACTGCTGCCGCGACGTGCTCGAGCCCTTCCAGGCCCGGTGGCGCGAGCTCGCCGCCGAGGCGGAGCGGCTGGGTGCGGGATGGGTGGAGCATCCGGACAACTACTACGCGCCGTTCGGCTGGTACCTCTCGCCGGTCCGCTACTTCGGGATCGACAACCCCGATGCGATGGCCGAGGCTCCGTTGCTGGGCGAGCTGGTCACCCGGGACGGCCGGGTGATGACGGCGCAGTACCTCCGTCTCGCCCCCGGGGCCGAGGTCGCACCCCATCAGGGTCGAGCCATGGGTGTGGGGCGGTTCCACCTCGGTCTGACCGTGCCGGACGACTGCGGGCTGCAGGTCGGCGACGGCACCCGCCGGTGGGTCGAGGGCGAGTGGCTCGCGTTCGACGACGTGCGGATGCACTGCACCTGGAACCACTCCGACCGCGACCGGGTGGTGCTGTCGCTCGACATGGAGCATCCCGACATCGCGATGCCGAGGCGAGCGTACGCCCATCGGTTCGCCCAGGGCGTCTTCTACGACTTCGTTCGCCGCAGCCCCCGGACCCATCGAGCGATGATGTGGTTCAACCGCGCCGTCCGGAGCAGGCTGTGGCCGCTCGATCCCTCCCGTTGAACCATCTGACCCGGTGACGACCTCCGCCCAGCCGCTTCCTCGCCCGAGTCTTGCGGCCCAGCTCCGCTACGTGCGACGCCTCTTCGCGCAGCCCCATCGTGTGCTCGAGGAGGTCAACGAGCGCCATGGTCCGGTCGTGGGGCTCGGCGCCGGGCCGGCGCGTCTCGCGATCATCGGTGACCCGGCGGTCATCGCCGATCTCTTCGCTGAGCCCACCGAGTCGTTCCGCTGGAACCACCGGTTCAACGTCTTGGCCCTCTGGGTCGGCAAGGGCTCCATGCTCACCTCTGACGGCGCCGACTACCGCCGACGACGCCGCGCCGTGCAGGCCGGATTCTCCCGTCGGCGCCTCAACGGGTGGATCCCCATGATCCTCGATGCCACCGACGCCAGCATCGACCGGCTCATCGCCTCGCTGGAGGAGCCCGCTCAGACCGTCGACATGTACCCGGTCGGTCGCACCTTGGTGCTCGACATCGTCGTCCGGGCGCTCGGCGGCCCAGGCCTCGCACACCGTGTCGAGGAGATCAGCGACCGGTTGCAGCGGGTGCAGGATCTCCTCGAGGGTCCTGCGATCAGACAGCTGCCCCACCCGTTCCCCCTGGGGCGGCGCCACCAGGTCCGACAGGACCGGAGCGCCCTCGACGCCATCCTCGACGAGGAGATCGCCCGCATCCGGGCCGCCCCGGACGGCGACGAGCTCAACGTGCTCGAGACCCTCGTGACCACCGGTGAGCTCACCGACGCCGAGATCCGCGATCAGATGGTCACCCTCATCGGCGCCGGCTACGACACCACCTCGTCCGCCCTGGCCTGGGTCCTCCTGCGAGCCGCAGCGACTCCCGGTCTCTGGGACCGCCTCGCCAGCGAAGCCGATGCGGCGCTCGGCGAGGTCGGTGACCGGTCCGCAGGAGGTCCCGATCACACGACGCTCACGGCGCTCGACCTCGTCGACCGCACCGTGCGGGAGTCGCTGCGCCTGCACCCGCCGGGCGCCTTCGGCGTGCGCGAGGCCGTCGTCGACGTCAACGCCGGCGGCTACCGCATTCCTCGCCACACGCTCATCGCCTGGTCCACCCACCTCGCCGGACGCGACCCGGCGTACTGGCCCGACCCGCTCCGCTTCGACCCCGACCGCCACCTCGACCCCACCCCCGAACAGTCCGCCTACGCCAAGTCTGCATGGGTGCCCTTCGGAGGCGGTGCCCGCAACTGCATCGGCTTCGCCCTCGCGCAGATCGAGCTCACGCTCATCGTCGCCCGGCTCGCCCAACGGCTCCACCTCGCACCCGTTGGCACGGTCGTTCCCCCGGCGACCCGCCGCTCGCGTCCAGAGGGCGGCGCGCCGCTCCACGTCACCCCGCGCTGAGACCCGAAGCTGGCGTCGGACCCCTGGCGTGCCGGGTCCGCAAGGGTCACGGTCGGCCGCGGGCACCTGCGGCTCAGGCTCGGGTCGAGGGGAGCGGCCGCCGCTGTCAGGTCACGACCCGGGATAGAGGGAGGGCAGCTTCGCGGCGTGGTACGCCACCCAGCCTGCACCCTCCGGGCGCCCCACGAGGATGTCGAGGACGACCTCGTTGCCTGCTCCGCCACCGTCGATGTCGGGAACGACCTCGAGGACCCGAGCGTAGGGTCGCCTGTCCGGGTCAGCGAACACGCCGTGGGCGATGAGCACGTTGCCGTTCTCGAGGGAGTCGGCGTCGCCCAGGAACGGTACGAACATCGGCCCGCCCCAAGGGTTCTCGTCTCGGTGCTCCCACACCTGGCTGACCGTGCCGGCGCCGGGGTCGATCTTGTAGATCACCGCCCGGCTGAAGCTCGGCTCCGTGCCGCCGGCATCGGTGGTGCCGGGCCGCAGGTTGCCGTTGTCGTAGACGAGCAGCGTCCCGTCGTCGCGGATGTCCGGTCCGTGCTGGTGGTACGAGAACAGGCCGTCGCCCTGCATCTCGAGGTCGCCGTCGGGCCCCAGCTCCCACAGGAGCTCGCCCGCGGCACCGTCCTCGTCCTCTTGGTACCGCAGCCCGATCACCGCGTCGATCTCGCGCAGCGACACGATGAGCGTGTTGTTGGCTTCGTCGAGGGTGATGGCGTTCGCGTGGGTCCAGTCGCGTTCGTCTGCGACCTCGTGGTACTGCCAGCTCTCGGGGGAGCGCGTGTCGGGGGGCTCGGGGCACATGCTGCTGCCGGGCCGTGCGACCGGGTCGTAGAGGGGTGCCACCGGCCACTCGCCGACGACCTCGCCGCCGCGCTCGAACTCCACGACGACATCGGCGACGAGGTAGGTAGGTGGGTCGAGTGGGCACAGCTCGCGGCCGGTCGCCGCGTCGACCTCGATGAGCTCGGTCGACAGGCCGATGAGGTTGCCGTTCGGGAGCTCGTGGACATCGTGGTGCATGGAATCCATGGCGACCGAGACGATCGGCTTCGGGCCCAGTGGCTCATCGGGGAGGGTCTTGCCGCTGCTGTCCGCGATCTTGGTGCTCCACTCGCCGAGGGTGTTGCCGAGCAGGTCGATCTCCCGCATCGAGGCGTCGAGGTTGAGGATGGAGCCCTCGTCGATGCCCAACAGGAGCGTTCCGCTGGGTGTTGGCTCCACGCTGATCACCTGGAGGTCCGTCTCGTAGTACCAGACGACCTCGCCGGTCTCGTCGACGCCGATCAATCGGCCGGTCGCAAGGGGGGACCGCGTCGCGTCCGGCCCGGGGTCCTGCAGCGCAGCCGAGTCCCCGGAGATGAGGGGAATCAGGGTGATGCCTGGCGAGACCCGATCGGGTTTGCTCGTCACCTTGAGCTCCGGGAAGTCCTTGGGCAGGGGCGGGGTGGTGTAGTCGGCGGTGGCGGCGGACCGCTCCGTGTGCCCGTCGTCGGACTCGGCGGTGACCGAGAGTTCGTAGTCGCGGTCGGTCCTCAGGCCGAGGATCGGCACCTCGTGGGTCTTGCCGGTCTTCGAGGCGGGCGTGACGATTTCGTGGTCGCCGCTCGTCGCCGTCACGGTGACGGTCGCCGAGTCAGCGGTGTCGATGGTGACGATCGGGATGTGCTCGCTGTGCGGGGTGGCGTGGACCTCGATGCTCGTGACCAGTTCGTCGCTTGCTTCCGGCGAGGGGCTGGAATCGGTGCACGCAGCGGCGAGCACGAGGATCGCAGCGACGACGATGGGCAGGCGACGCCCGCCCGCCGTCCGCCCTCGAGCGCGGTGCCACCCGTGCGGCATCGATACGTGGTCCTTCATGTGTGTCTATCCCTCATCCTGGTCGACGCGACTTCAGCGCCACCGGGGTCGTGCCGGATGGAAGACCGTAGCGTTCTTGGGAAAAGCCGCGATGGCGGGCTGGCCGCGCCGAGTCGCGCTCAGCGCGGTTGCTCGCCGTTGTCCGGTTCGCCGATGAGCACCGTCATGCCGCCCCAGGGCAGCGCCACCCGCTCGGCGCGCCACGCGACCGCGGGGGCGGCGTCGTTCGCGATGGCGAGCAACTCGTTCGCCTCGTAGCCCCGCAGCACCGACACCGCCCCGTCCCAGGCGAGCACCACCGGCAGGAGCAGATGGAGGGCGGCGGTGCGCTGCCGTGGACCCTGGCACTGGCGAGCCCGTCGCCATCCGTCTCGGAGGCCACCGAACGCCAGCCGCGCGGCCAGCCGGGGTCGGCGCTCGAAGGGCTCGAAGATGGCAAGCGGCCGACCGCCGGCCGTGGCGCTGCGCAGGACCTGCGCCACCCCGGGGGGTCGGAAGTGGTGGATCGCGTTGAACACGGTGCGCACCCCGTCCATCTCCGGTGGGACCGAACGGGCGTCCACCGGGCCAGGCGCTACCTCCAGCCGCCCCGGATCATCGGCGTCGGCCTTCGCCAGGCCGTGATGGGGGTAGCGGTCGGTGAGGGTGGCGGTGACGGCCCGGCCCAACCTCGCGTCCAGCAACGGCAGCACCGCTGGGAGCGGACCGCCCGCGCCCGAGCACAGGTCCACGAGGTGCGTCGTTCCTGCCCGCTCCAGCACGGCCCCGAGGCGATCGGCCATCACCACGTGCAGGGGCGCCACCACCGACGAGCGGAAGAGCTGGGAGAGGTGCTCGGTCAGGGCGTCGCGCACCCATCCCGGCAGCCACGGCTGGTCCTCGAACTCGAATAGGTGCATCCGGCGCATCTCGTGCTGCATCTCTTCTCGCAGCCCGATCACCCACGTCTGGTGGCCTTCGGCACCGGTGCGCGGTCGCCGGCGAGCTGTCCGACGACGGCCCGCCGATGGTACCCGGCACCTCACCTCCGAGGCCGCCAGGGCCACCGGCACCGGTCCCCGCGGTCGGTTCGGCGATGCGCCCCCGTTCGAAACGATGATCTACCTTGACGACATGGCCATCCTCCACGGTGCGCGGAACCGGGGCTGAGGTGCTCGTCGCCATCACCGGAGCGGGCGCCGTGACGCCGATCGGCATCGGGGTGGATGGCTTCCTCCGCGGGTGGCGCGAGGGCACCCTCGGCATCACGGAGGCGCCGTGGGCGGTGCACGCCCCACTGCCGCTGCTGACCGCTCCCGTACCGGACGATTTCGACCCGGTGCCGGTCCTGGGCGAGCGGGTGACGGCGAGCACCGATCGTTGTGCTCAGTACGCCATCGTGGCCGCCGAGGAGGCCCTGGAGCGAGCGGGGCTCCACCAACCCGGCGCGCTGGACCCGCTGCGCACCGCGGTGGTCGACGGCACGGCGGTAGGAGGGCTGCACAGCATGATGCTCGGTCAGCACCGCTTCGATGCCGAGGGCATCGACGGCATTCCGCCCAAGACGATGCTCGCCGGGCAGAACAACCTGGCGGCAGCCCAGATCGCCATTCGCCGTGAGCTGCACGGACCGCTCCGCACGGTGACGACCGCGTGCGCATCGGCGCTCGACGCCCTGGGAACGGGCGTGGACCTCCTCGCCTTGGGCCGAGCCGACGTCGCCGTGTGCGGCGGGAGCGACGCGGCGGCCGTAGCCGACGCCGACGGGTTCGTGCCGGTGTTCTCCATCGCGGGCCGGGTGTTCGGGATGGAGACGCCCGAGCTCGATCCCGCCCGTGCGGTGCTGCCCTTCGACGTGGCGCGTCGGGGCATCGTCTTCGGCGAAGGTGCGGCCTGGTTCGTGCTCGAGACCGCCGAGCACGCCGACGCCCGTGGCGCGGAGCCGCTCGGCTGGGTGCTCGGCGTCGGGTCCTGCTCCGACGGCTTCCACCCCTCATCGCCCGAGCCGAGCGGACGCTGGCAGGCCCACGCCATGGACCTGGCCCTCGCCGACGCCGGCATCGACGCCGCGCAGGTCGACGTCGTGCTCGCGCACGCCACGGGGACGCCCAAGGGTGACCTCGCCGAGGCGCGAGCGCTGGAGCGGGTGTTCGCCGACTGTCCCGTTCCGCCTCCGGTCACGGCGCTCAAGGGCCACATCGGCCACACCGGAGGGTCCTCGGGGGCCATGAGCATGCTGGCCGCGCTCGAGGTGCTGCGGACCGGACGGGTCGAGCCGGTGCGCGGGACCACCGACGTGGACCCCGAGGTGACGATCGACCTCGTGATCGGGGAACCACGGACGATCGACGCCAAGGTCGCCATGATCAACGCGTTCGGATTCGGCGGGCAGAACGCCTGCATCCTGGTCGGTGCCGTCGACCCTCGGTGAGCCGCCGCCACCGGCCGGGTCAGGTCGCCGATGCCCTGCGGGTCCTGCCGGACGAGCCGTGAAAACGCCGACGGGCTCCTCGAGGCGAGGGTGTTTCCACCCTCGAGCCTCGAGGAGCCCGTTTCGAAGAAGGGGAGGTCGATGCCGGCTAGGCCGTGGCCGGCACCACGCCGTACTCGTCCATGATGGAGCGGACGGCGTCATCGCGCTCGCGGCCGGCGGGGGCAGCGAGCACCTCGGCCACCTCGGAGAAGTAGCTCTCGTGGTTCAGGCCGGGGGTGGAGACGATCAGCATGCTCGCGGTCTCGGTGCCCAGGTTCTCGTACTTGTGCACGCTGCCGCGAGCGAGGAAGACGGCTTCGCCGGCTGAGATCTCGCGGGTCTTGCCATCGATGACGAAGGTGAGGGTCCCGGCCGTCACGTACATCGTCTCGTCCCAGTCGTGGCTGTGGGCGGGAAGCGTGTTGCCGCCGGGGTCGACATCGGTGACGAACGCCGTGGCCTGCCCATCGGTGTCGACGGCATCCACCAGGAACTGGATGTCGACGCCCTCGGCGCTGATCCGCGACTTCGAAGCTGCAATCATCTGACTCTCCTAAGCACGAGGCCGGCGGGTCCGGCTCCCCTCGCCAGGGAGACTACACGGACGGTCCGGGCGAAGGAAGCGGTCTGGACGGACGTCCTGAGGCGACTCGCGGCCCGGTCGGCTGCGCTCGGGCCGTGATCCTCGGGGCGGTTGCTCAGGACGCGTGCTTGCGCCGGATGGTCGCCGCCACGAGCGTCGGCGGGCGGTCCTCGAGGTCGAGTGCCGGGTCTGTCTTCGGCTTCCACCCGCCCTCGGGGCCGTCGGTCATCTCGAGCTCGACGCCCGCCCGGGCCATGCGCTCGAGGACGAGCGCCTCGATCCGGGCGGGATCGAAGCGCCGGGGCACCTCGGGGAGGAGCCGGACGAGTGGCGAGTCCAGCTCGTTGGCCGTCGTGTAGACGAAGTTGTACCTGGCGTGCGAGAACTCCTGGCGGGGGTGGCCGACGAGGTCCATTCCCCCGAGGCCCAGGTCGGCCGGATCCCCGCGCACCTCGAGGACTCCGGGTGGACGGGAACGGAGCGGCGCCACCTGGCGCGGCCCGTCCTGGCGACCGTAGAGCGGGGCCATCACATCGAGGTGGTAGTCGACGTAGTCGTGGTCGAGCACGATCGTGTCCGGGTAGATCCGGCCCGGCCAGGGCATCAGGGCCCGTTGGACCTCGAGCACGCAGCGCAGCGCCGAGTCCTGCGGGTCCACGCCGTACCGATCGGCCACGAACGCGCGGATGTCCTCGTAGAAGGCCCGCCACCCCTGAGGTGGGAGCGGATGCAGGTCGAAGCCCTCCACCAGCCAAGTCACCGCCAAGTTCCGTTCGGGCTCCTGCGCGGCGGCATCGCAGAGGTCTGCGACGACCTGGAGGGCCGGGATCCCGAGGTCGTGCTGGAGCCAGCGCATCACGTGCCGCATCGTCCCGTACACGTCGGTGGCGAGGAAGGTCCGGCGCAGCAGCAGCATGCGCTGGCGATCATCGACGTCGGCAGTGGAGGTCTCCGTCACCACGCCCCGATCGTCGACCCGAATGGACCACCGTTCGCGGTAGTCCGGGTCGTTCATGGGTGCGTTAGGAAGGACCAGCGTCTCCCAGACCAACGGCGCCATCTCCTCGTCGAACATCAACTGGAGGTCAGCAGCGAATGCCTCGACGGTCTGGCCCGGGAGACCGAGCATCAGCTCGGCTCGGACCGGCATCGCCGCCTGGCGCAGGAGGCGGGCGAGATCGAGCAGGCGATCGGTGGAGATGTTCGACCGGCCGATGATCTCGAGGGTCCGCTCGTCGGTCGTCTGCAGAGCGATCGCCAGGTCGGTCATGACCCCGCCCGACCGGAAGACGTTCAGGATGTCGACGAGGTGCTTCGTGGTGTTCTTGGCCGCCGTCCAGAAGACGTGCTCGAAGGCGCCCAGCCGGATCCGTGCCTCCGCGAGGTGCCGAGCGGTCTGGACATCGCGCTTGGAGAGGCCGAAGTTGGCATCGGCCACGAAGACCGAGAAGGCCCCTCGCTCCGCCAGCCAGGCCACCTCCGCCTCGACGCGGTCCGGCGCGAAGAACCGGAGGCGGGAGTTCGTCGCCGACCCCCAGTCGCAGAAGGCGCACTCGTACGGGCAGCCCCGGTTGGTCTCCAGTGCGAACGGCTGGATGTGGCGGTCGATGGTGAAGTGGTCGAACTCGCCGGTGAGGTACGGCGATGGGAGGTCGTCGAGGTTGGTCTCGCGTGGTCGGTCGGCCGTGCGGACGAGTGCCCCGGTCTTCGGATCGTTGAACCCGATGCCCGCGACGCCGGCCAGGTCGACCTCGTCCCACCGGCCGCCGGCCGCTCCCAGCGCGCCCAGCAGGTCACCGAGGGTCCGCTCCCCCTCGCCCCGGACCACGACGTGCGCTACGTCCGCGTGGTCGGCGAGGAACTGCCGCATGTCCTCTTCGTATCGGGGTGCCGACGGGCCTCCGTGGACCACGATCACCTCCGGGTTCCGCTCGACGACCTCGGCCGCAGCTCGGAGGTTGTCGGCGATCGTCCAGATGACGTCGCTGACCAGGAGCACGGCCGGACCGGTGCGCTGCTCGACATCGTCGAGGATGCCGGCGAGCAGTTCGGGACGGCGGATCTCGAACGTCTCGGTGAGGCGGCCACCGTCGTGCGCTCGGGCCGCCGCCGTGACCATGCCGAGGCCGAGGGGCACGCCGTGGCGTTCGTGCACGAGCGCGTAGACCGGGATGCGCCCGGGGCGGTCCGCGTCGTCGGGGTGGCGGGGGTCGCCGGTGGTCGACAGGGAACGGTTCCGGTCGCCGTGGGCCGCCAACGCCTCCGGCGGACGTCCGTCCGGCTCGCTGGGCGGTGCAAGCGTGCGGACCTTGCCGGCCGCCACGAGCCGGGCGAGGACCTCCGGGTCGCTGCCGGTGGCCGCGAGGAGGGCATCGGCGGGGCCGGGCGCGACGAGGCCGTCCAGGAGCCGCAGGTCGGCAGCGTCGAGCACGAGCGCTTCGCCGCTGGGATCTTCGGTGTGCCACCCGTCGGATCCCAGGACCCCCGCCAGCGCCCACACCGGAGCGATGACCTGGGAGGGCTCGACGGGCGCGGCCGGCCGTGCCGAGTCGGGCTGTGGGCCGTCCAACCGGGCGAGCAGGTCCTCGAGGGCGACGGGGGCAGGGACGGTCCCGGGGGAGTCGGCGATGAGCCAACCACCCCACCGCCTGACCACGATCGCTTCGCCCCCTCCAGCCATCTCCTGCGACCTTGCCTCGCTCCCGGTGGCTGCTCACGGTAGACCTCGGCACCACGGGGCGCAACGGCCCCGGTACCCCCGGTAACCTCGCCCCGCGGCCATGGTGCCCCGAGCCGGAAGGATCCGCCAGGTGTTCCCCAACTCGTTCGCGCCCGTGTCCGTGGTGCTCGCATCATCGGGCGGCGCGTGGGGCTCCTCCACGATCCTCCGGGAGCCTCCGGTGCTCCCGCTGCGAGCGGTGGGCCTGCACTACGGCCAGGTCGCGTTCGAGGCGCTCCGCACCGCGCCGGTCGATGGCCGGTTGCAGGTGTTCCGGCCCGAGCTCCACCACCGCCGCCTGAGCCGATCGCTGGAGCGGCTGTCGATGCCCTCTGTTCCCGGTCCCACGTTCGGCGCCGCGCTGAGCAGCCTCCTCGATGCGCTCGAGGTTCCGCCTGACCTCGAGCCCGGCTCGTTCCTCTACCTCCGCCCGCTGGTGGTAGCGGTGGACGAGGACTGGAGCATGTCCGGCTCCGTCCGGTTCGAGCTGCACGTGCTGGCCGGGTGGACCCAGCCCGCGTTCCACGGGCTGCCACGGGTGCGGGCCCGGGTGGAAGCCTCCGACCGGCGGGCCCTGGCCGGCGCGAGCGGCGTCGTGAAGGTCCCGTCGAACTACGGCTCGTCGATGGTGGCCCAGCACCGGGCGCAGGACATCGGCGCGCACACCGTGCTGTGGATCGCGCCCGGCTCGCGTGCGGTCGAGGAGTTCACGAGCATGAACGCGCTCGTGGTCACCGGCGACGGGGTGCTGCACGCGCCCCCGCCGGGTGCCGGCGTCCTCGATGGGGTCGTCCGCCGGAGCGTGCTGGAGCTGGCGCCGGCCGCCGGCGTGCAGGTGAGCCTGGATCCCGTGACCTGGCCGGCACCCGACGAGCCAGGGGACCGGGTCGCCGCCCTCCTGGCGTCCGCGACGGCCGCCGGGGTCGTGGGCGTCGACGGGGTCAAGGAGGTCGACGCCGACGGCGTGATCCACACCTGGCGGCCGTCGACGGCGCCCGACGACTTGGTCGAGCTGCGACGGCTCGTGGACCTGGCGTTGGGCGGTACCGCACCCGACGGGTGGTGGGCCGATGCGCCGACGTTGGCGTCGTGGGCGTTCGGTGGCGCAGGCGAGGACGCATGATCGCCCTCGACCTGGCTCGGTCCCGGTCGGACCTGGTGGCCTGGCTCGCCCAGCTCGGGATGCCCGCCCCTGCCGCCGAGGTCGTCGTCGACCACGTGCTGGAGGCGGAGGTCGTGGGCCGGCGCTCCCACGGGCTGCGCCTGCTGCTGTGGCTCTTCCGCAGCGCCGCCGCTCACGTCGAGTCCGAGGTCGCCATCGAGACCTCGGAGCGGGGCACGCTCGTGGTGACGGCCGGTGGCCTGCCCGGGATCTACGCCGTGCACCAGGCCGTGGAGGCGGTGGTCCGGGCCCACGCCGACGGCCGCGGGGTGGTGACCGTCGCAGTCCGCGGGTTCACGGGGTCCACCGGGTGCCTCGGCCTGTTCGCCCACCGGCTCGCGCAGGAGGGCTCCATCGGGATGGTCGCTGCCACCTCACCGTCGATCATGGCTCCGCCCGGTACCGCCACCGCGGTCCTCGGGACGAACGCGATGGCGCTGGGAGCACCGGTGGCGGGATCGTCGCCCCTGGTCGTCGACTTCTCGTCGAGCGCGTGGAGCTACGGCGACATCGCGCTGGCCCGAGCCCGAGGCGATTGCCTTCCCGAGGGGGTGCTGCTCGACCGGTCGGGAGCACCCACCACCGATCCGCGCGAGGTCGTCGACGGCAGCATCTTGCCCAGCGGGGGGCACCGCGGCTGGTCCCAGGCGCTCCTCGTGGAGGTGCTCGCCGGCGCCGCGGTCGGCGGCAAGGTCGGGCAGGCGGATGGGGGGGAGAGCGCGTTCGTGCTCTCCCTCGCGCCGCACGCGTTCGGCGGGTCGCCATCCACCGCGCTCGGCGTCCTGGTGGGCCAGCTGCTCGCCGCTGCTCCCGGACCCGATGCCGGGGGCGCGCACATCCCGGGCGCGCGGTTCGAGCAGCTCGAACCGTGGCCCGACACCGTCGAGGTGGAGACCTCGACCCTCGAGCGGCTCGTCGGCGCAGGGGGTCCCGCGCTGGACCGTTGAGCCGTCGGGCCGGCTCAGGCGGTGCGCGCCCGCGGTGGACCGTCGGTGACGGCGGCCCGCAGCTGGTGCTTGGGCACCTTGCCGGCCTCGTTGCGCGGCATCTCATCGATCGGGGTCCAGCGGCGGGGGCACTTGTACCCGGCGAGCCGTTCCCGGCAGTACGCCTCGAGCTCGGCCACGAGCGCCTCGTCGAGCGAGCGGGAACCCTGGGTCTGCACCACGGCGAGCACCTGCTCGCCCATCTCGGGCTCGGGTAGGCCCAGCACGGCCACGTCGGCCACGGCCGGGTGTTCGCTGAGGACGGCCTCGATCTCGGCGGGATAGATGTTCACGCCACCGGAGACGATCATGTCGATGGACCGATCGGACAGGAAGAGATAGCCGTCCTCGTCGAACCAGCCGATGTCCCCGAGCGTTCCCACCCCGGGTTCGGGGTGTGCCGCCGCCGTCTTCTCCGCGGCGTTGTGGTAGCGGAAGTCGTGGCCTTCGCGGCTGCGGAACCGGACCGCCCCGTGCTCACGCGGGGGCAGGGTCCGTCCCTCTTCGTCGACGACCGTGACCTCGACGTTCGGGCCGGCTCGCCCGACGCTGCCGGGCCGCTCCATCCACTCCGCCGACGAGATCGTGGTGAGGAACCCGGCCTCGGTGCCGCCGTAGTACTCGGTGATGATCGGCCCCCACCAGTCGATCATCGCTTGCTTCACCCAGCGCGGACAGGGCGCAGCACCGTGGTAGGCGCGCACCAGGCTGGCGCCCGAGAAGGCGTCCCGGGTCGGCTCGTCCAAGCGGAGCAGGCGCAGCATCTGGGTGGGCACGAGGTGGAGGTGCGTGACCTGGTGGCGGTCGATGTCGGCGAGGACGGCCTCCGGATCGAAGCGGGGCTGGACGACGACGGTGGAACCGTTGAGGAGGGTGCCGAACGTGTACACCCACTGGACCGAGTGGTAGATCGGCCCGGTCAGCAGCAGGGTCGAGCCGGGTTCGCTGATCCCGATACCCATCCCGATGCCCTGGGCGATCGGTGCCCAGCCGTCGACCGGGGCGCCCACCGCGTTCAGTCGGGACCGGACGCCCTTGGGGCGCCCGGTGGTGCCCGAGGTGTAGAACATCGGCCCACCGAAGCGCTCCTCGCTGGTGGCGGGGGCGGTGGCGGCGATCAGGTCCTCGTAGCGCGCCGCGCCCTCGTGGCCCTGGTCGGAGACGACGACGAGTGCCGGCGACCGGTCGGTCGCGGCGATCGCCCGTCGGGCGACGTCGAGGCGAGCTTCGCTGGCGATCACGGCGTCGGCGCCCGTGTCCTCGAGCACGTACGCAACCTCGTCGGCCACCCAGTGGGCGTTGACCGGGACCACGAGCAGCCCGGCATGCATGCACGCCAGGATCGTCTCGATCGCGGCGCGCTCGTTCCCGGTCATGAGCAGCACGCTCGTGCCGGCTTCGACTCCGAGCCCCTCCAGTGCGCCGCGCAGGCGCCCGACGCGGTCGTCGAGCTCGCGCCAGGTGGTCGCGCCGCTCTCGTCGACGATGGCCACCTGGTCGGGCTGGGAGGCTGCGAAGGCAGCGGTCAGCGCCGGCATCTCAGGCGGTGGCGGTCTGGGCGCGGTCCACCACATCCAGCCCGAACAGCTCGACGCAGTTGTCGCGCAGGATCTTGCGGGCAGCCAGCGGATCCGTGCCCTCGAGGTGCTTGCCCAGGAGGGCGCGCGAGTTGGGCCACGTGGAGTCCGAGTGCGGGAAGTCGTTCGCCCACATCAGGCGGTCGACATCGAGAGCGTCGAGGAGCTGGAGCGCCGACCAGTCGTTCTGGAAGGTCAGCCAGACGTTGCCCCAGAAGTACTCGGACGGGAGCCGGTCGAGCTGCTGGGTCTTGTTCCAGTGGCGGTGCCGCTCGTACACGTGGTCCATGCGCCAGGCGTAGTGCGGTGCCCAGCCCGCGTCGGCCTCCACCCCCACGATCCGCAGCTCGGGGAAGCGGTCGAACACGCCGGAGAAGATCAGGGTGCCGATGATGTCCTGGCAGGTCCGCACCACGTTCATCATGGCGTTGATCCCCGGGCCCCGGAGCCCCGTCTGCGACTTCACGGTGACGATGTGGAAGCAGAGGGGTAGGCCGGTCTCGACCGCCGCGGCCCACACCGGGTCGTAGGACGGGTCGTCGTAGTCGGCCACACCGGGGAGCCCCGGCATCATCACGCCGACGAAGCCCTGTGCGGCGATCTCCTGGATCTCCCGAGCGCCGTCGGCGCCGTCGCGCAGGGCGGCCTGGCCGGCGCCGTAGAGACGCCGGGGGGCCACCGAGCAGAACTCGAGGAGCCACCGGTTGTAGGCGGTCATGCACGCGTGCCGGTAGTCGAGGTCGGGATGGACTCCGAGGGGCACGCCGACGGAGGGGTAGAGGATCTCGGCGATCACCCCGTCGACGTCCTGATCGGCGGTTCGGACGGTGGGATCCCAGCCCGATCGCTGCCACTCGCCCGCCTCGCGGGCGTGGTACCGGATCTTCGACGACTCACGACCGGCCGACCCGATGAGGCCCATCGGCACCGCCATCTGGTCGAGGCCCGGGATGAGGTACCGCTGCCCGCCGCGCTCGTCGGTCACCACGTGGGGCACCCGGTCCCGGAACGCCGGGTCGATGAACCGCTCGTAGCAATCGGGTGGTTCGGTCACGTGGGAGTCGGCGGAGACCAACCCGTAGTCGAAGTCCATCGTTCTCTTTCGGCGGGACAGCGAGGCATCGGCGAGCGGTTCGAACCTAGCAAAGGCGTTGCGCGGGCCCTCAGCCCTCAGCGGCCGTCGCCGTGGTCAAACGCGCTCGGATCTCGGCGGCAGAATGGCCCTATCGTGATCGCTTCCCCGGGCCACCTGCCCGACGACCCCGAAGGAGCGGCATGGCGCCGACGTCCTCCACCTCCACGCCCGTCTCGGCAGATCATGTCGACGAGCAGATCATCGCGCTGGCGGAGAAGGATGCGTTCGCACCGCTGCGGTGGCTCGACCGCTTCAGCCCGCAGGTGAGCCTCCACGTCCGTTCCGATCAGGTCCGCGAGGTGCTGCGATCTGCGCCAGCTCCGCTGGTGGTGAGCGAGGGCGGGGACATCCTTGGTGGCCTGCTCTGGCGTCCGCTCCCCGATCTGGCGGAGATCTTCGATCTGCCCGTCCACGAAGTCGTCGCCGTCCTCGTCGACCCTGCGGCTGATCGGAGGTCGGTGGTGGCCGAGCTGCTCGGTGCCTTGAGGAGCGAGCTGGCCGGCGACGCCGGCCTGATGATGCTGCGGATCGAAGTCGACGACGTCGAGGCGCTGGCCGGTGCGACCGCAACCGGCTTCACCGTCCGCGAGACCTCCCTGGTCCTCATGAACGACCTGGAGCGCCGGCATCTGAACCCGCCCTACGACCCGACGGGGATGAAGATCCACCGGTTCGCCGACGGGCCGCTCCCCCAAGAGCTCCAGGCGGTGCTGCGCTCCGCCCGGGCGCCGATCATCGATGACCACTACCACGCCGACCCGCGCCTCGACGACGAGCGTTGCACCGCGATCTACGACCGCCGGAGAGATCAGGTCATCGAGGGCATCCGGGCCGACGTGGCCGTGTACCGCGAGCTCGACGGGGTCGTCTTCGGGTTCGGCACGTTCAAGCGCGACCCGGCGGTGGCGCCCTACGGCCTCACCCTGCTGAACGACTCCTTCGGCTA
The DNA here is from genome assembly GCA_964501845.1 of uncultured Iamiaceae bacterium. Lineage (GTDB taxonomy): Bacteria > Actinomycetota > Acidimicrobiia > Acidimicrobiales > Iamiaceae > Aquihabitans. The sequence continues at coordinate 2,604 of CAZCVS010000001.1, read as the reverse complement.
CCGGCCCCCGGGGGCGCCGGCCGGTCACAACCGCAACGCGGCCGAGTTCATGTGCAACGAGCCCCTGCTCGACGGCGCCAGGTTCGTCCAGTGGGACACCCAGGCGACGAACCTCCCGATGGTGAACATGCTGCTCGGCCGGCCCAGCATCCGGCCCTGCCGAGTCAGCCACATGCTCCACGGCTGGACCGACGACTCGTGACCGAACGGCTCTCCGTGATCGTTCCCGTCTACGGCAACGAGACGACCCTTCGCGAGCTCAAGGACCGCCTGGCAACGACGCTCCGCACGATGGGGGAGGTGGACTACGAGCTGATCTTCGTCGATGACGCCAGCCCCGATGGTTCCTGGGCGGTCATCGAGGCGCTGGCCTCGGCCGACCCAAAGGTGGTCGGGCTCCACCTCGTGGCGAACGTCGGCCAGCCCATGGCCTACTGCGCCGGCATCGACGTCGCCCGAGGGGAGGTGATCATGTCGATCGACGCCGACCTCGAGCACCCGCCCGAAGCCATCCCCCGACTCGTGTGCGCCCTTCGCGAGGGCCATGATCTGGTGGTGGCGCGACGGATCGGCCACGCGCCCGGGGGGGTCCGGCTCCTGGGCTCGCGCACCGTCAACCTCTTGGCCCGCGTGCTGCGGCTCTCGGTCTCCGACGTGGGCTCCACGTTCATGGTCGGCACGCCCGAGGTCGCAGCGGCGATCCGGCGGGTGATCGAGCGGACGGGCCGCCAGATGCTGCTGCCGACGCTCTTCGAAGACGCCGCGCGCAACCCGACGGTGATCGACGTCGAGATGTCGGTCAGCTCGACCTCCGCCTACACGTTGCGGCGCGCCGTCGGGCTCTTCGGGGAGTTCCTCGCCGCAGAGCTGGGTCCCGCGTTGGCCCGACGGACGCTCCAGGCCAGCGGGTGCGTCCTCGTGCTCGCTGTTCACCCTCGGCTGCGCAGAGGTGCGCTGCGGCTGGGCGCGTCGATGGCCGGGCTCGGGTTCGTCGGTCTCCTGGTCCCGTTCGCGTTCAGGCGAGACCACACCGAATCGATGTACGTGGTGGCTGCCCGTGTCGGCCAGGGCCTGGGGTCGTAGTCCACGCGGGCAGAGCCCGCGCGTGCTCTCGAACCTTCGCCCGTCAGGCGATCCGACGCTCTCTCGGCCAGCGCCGAGCGAGCGTCACCTCGCCGCCAGGACCGACGGGCAGAACTCCATGACGTGGGCGACGAGCAGCCGGAACCGGTCATCGGGCGCCAGCAGGTTCTCCATGATCAGCCGGAGTTCATCGGCGGATGGGCGATCGCGGAGCTGTACCAACGTCTGCTCCAACTTGACGATCGCCCCAGCGTACGTCTGTGCATCGAGCGCTCTCAGCGCCGTGATCCATTCGCTGACGCGCCTGCTCACCCTGGCCGCGTAGGCGATCGGGTTGTCGATGCCCCCTTGGGCGGACCGAGCGAACGAGATCAGCTCGACCATTGCTTGGCAGATCGGATCACGGTGCCGGGACGGGATCGGCAGGGTCGTCGTCGTGGTGGGTGGGAGCGTCGTCGTCGTCGTGGTGGGCGGGAGCGTCGTGGTGGGCGGCAGTGTGGTGGGCGGCAGGGTGGTGGTGGTGGTCGTCGTCAGCTCGTCCTCCGGGATGGTGATCGCCCGGTTGCCGTCGGGGCGGAACACGCTGAACGGCGTGGTGTCGAGCGTGGTCGTCGCTTCGCCGGACGCGCCCGTCGCGACCTCGGTGGTGCCGTCGCCGCTCCGCGGCCAGACGGTGATGATCCCGACAGCCAGCGCCACGCTGATCACGATCGTGATGACCCGGTTCTTGCGCCTGCGGCGCCAAGCGAGGTGGGTGTGGTCGCCGTTCCCGTTCGCTCCCAAGACCCCGTCCCGAACCTCCCGCTGACCCGATGCCAGCCCGAGTTAGTGTGGCACAGCCTCCGTGGCGGTCTGAGGTCGCCCATGCGGGGATCGGCACCGCCCGGGGGTGGATCCGAAGGGCGGCGCGCCCCCGAGTTGCTGGTCACCCGTCGTTGCCCCTAGTGTTTCCAACTCGTTGCCCAGAGGCTCCCGCCGATGGGCTGGTATCGGGCTCACGCCTGCAACCGACGTCTCCGTAGGCCTGGCGACAGGTACCGCAGAGCACAACCGAACTGGCGCTCCGCTGGGCTTGGCCCATGCGGAGCGTCCGCGTGAACGGGCCCCCGTTCCTCCGCGACCGAAAGACGCATCTCATGGCAACCAAAGCGATCGTCGGCCAGAAGGTCGGCATGACTCAGATCTGGGACGACCAGAACCGGATGATCCCGGTCACCGTCCTCGAGGTCGAGCCCCTTCGCGTGGTGCAGATCCGCACCCCCGAGAAGGACGGCTACAGCGCCCTCCAGGTCACCTTCGGTCACAAGAAGGCCTCCAAGCTCACCAAGCCCGTCGCCGGCCAGTACGGCGAGGTCGAGCCGGGCGAGCGCCTCGTCGAGCTGCGCCTCGACGACGTCACCGGCTACAAGGTCGGCCAGGAGATCAAGGTCGACACGCTGGCCGACGGCGACCTCATCGACGTCACCGCCGTCAGCAAGGGCAAGGGCTTCGCCGGCGTCATGAAGCGCCACGGCTTCGCCG